>JANMIM010000969.1:0-2458 GCA_031375795.1 Bacteroidota bacterium | reverse complement strand
ACTTTGGTGGAATCTTAGTTGCTTTGCGCCCTACATGTCCCGTCGCATCATCATATCTGTCACCAACGACCTCGGCAATGACCAGCGGGTACACCGTGTGGCGATGACATTGATGGAAATGGGATTTGAGGTCTGCCTTGTCGGCAGGAGACGTCGGCAATCCGCTCCTTTGGACCAGCGGCCCTATGCCACCAAACGCATCAAGTATCTGGTGGAATCTGGCAAGCTCTTCTACCTCGCCTACGCATTCCGCATGTTTTGGTGGCTGCTATTCCAGCGCGTGGATGTGCTGCTCGCCAATGACTTGGATACCCTGCTCCCCAATTTCCTCGTGGCCAAGCTACGCGGCAAAAAACTGGTCTACGATTCACACGAATACTGGACCGAGGTGCCCGAACTCGTCGATCGGCCCATGACCAGGGCCATCTGGCATTGGTTGGAAAGGCGGTTGTTCCCGCATGTCGATGCGGCTTATACGGTGAACGACAGCATCGCTCAGGTCTATGAGGCGGCCTACAAGATTCCTGTGGCTGTCATTCGCAACCTGCCCCTGCCATGGGTGTCGGGCGCCACGGCAGCCCCCAAGGAGCGCATCTTGATTTACCAGGGAGCACTGAACATGAGCCGAGGAATCGAGCTGATGATTGAATCGATGCGCTTCCTGCCCGGTTATCGGCTCGTGATCGCCGGTTATGGCGACCTGGAGGTTCCCTTGCAGAAGCTGGTTGATGCGCGGCCGTTTCATTCCCAGATTACATTTACCGGATTTTTGCCGCCCTTGCAACTGCGAGAACGCACACAGCAGGCGATGCTGGGCCTTTCATTGGAGGCCGACAAGGGCGGCAGCTACCACTTCGCCCTCCCCAACAAACTTTTTGACTACGTGCAGGCGGGTGTGCCGGTGCTCGTGAGCGACCTGCCCGAGATGCGCGCCATCGTGGAGAAGTTTGAAATCGGGGAGGTCCTGAAGCCCGATGAACGCAAGCCAGAATTGCTGGCAGCAAAGATTCAAGCGATTTGTGAAAATGTGGAAAAATATTTTGCGCTTGCGACAAATTGCCAACAAGCAGCCAAAACGCTCAACTGGGAGATGGAGTCCCCGAGGCTGCGCGCGATCTTTGCGCCCTACCTGAAATAGGCCTTACTGAAAATTCATTTTGTGGTCGATCACCTTGCCATCCCTGCACTCGAGGGTGCGGGCGGGGTAGCGCCTGATGAGGTCGTGCTCGTGGGTGGCCATGATCACCGAGGTACCTGCAAGGTTGATGCGAAAGAGGATCTCCATGATCATGTCGGTCGCCTCAGGATCGAGGTTGCCCGTGGGCTCGTCGGCGAGTAGCAAGATCGGGTCATTGATCAACGCGCGGGCAATGGAGACGCGCTGCTGCTCGCCACCCGACAGTTGATGCGGCCGCGACTTCAATTTTCCGCTCAGTCCCACCTTTGCGAGCAATTCACTGATGCGGTTGTTGATCTTGTTCTTGTCTGTCCAGCCGGTGGCGCGCATTGCAAACCGGATGTTTTCATAGATATCGCGGTCTGGCAGCAGCTGGAAATCTTGAAAAACGATTCCAATCTTGCGTCTCAGAAAGGGGATTTCCTTGTTTTTGAGCTTGGTAATCTCGTAGTCGCCGACCATGAGATTGCCGGTATCGGGCAGCAAGTCGGCATAAATCATCTTGAGCAAGGAGCTTTTTCCAGCTCCTGTGCGGCCGATCATGTACACAAACTCACCTTTGAGGATGCTGAAATTGACATTCTCGAGTACGTTTCGGTCTTGGTAGCCTGTGAAAACGTTCGTGAATTCAAGGATTTTTTCGCTGTAGCTGTCGTTCATAGCTCAAGGTTGGTAAAGCGAAAGGAGGGCACAACTGAAAGCTGCTGCATCAATTTGGGAAAAAGCGTCTTGACACGAGCCTTGGGGAGACCTAGGATTTTGGACAAGGCGGCCTGGTCATCGACGAGGCAATTACCCATGAGCTCAAAACGTCCATTGCGAATTTCGATCCGTTCATCAGGGGCGGTCTTGCCACCAAATTTGAGAACATAAATCCGCTGGGGAGAGTTGTGCATCGTAGATATCATACCCGACAAAGGCCACGGATTTCCTTACAGCGCCCTTGCGCGGCAGGCTCGTCTCGGCCATCAAATTTAAACGAGAATATTTTCCGATTTCGAAAATAAATTCTAATTTTACCCCCTGAATTAAAAGCCACTGTTCATCCCTTTTGCTATAAAGGACCAATTGGAATTTATCATGAGGAAATTTTATTTGTTTGCAGCGTTTGCAGCCCTTCTAATGGTAGGATTTTCATCCTGCAAGGTTTTCAAGGGCGCTACGGTCAACTGTACACCCGATCCGATCGAAGTACACGCAGATTCGATCCGCTTTCAATTGAAAGCATCCGTACCACCCAAGTCAGGCCTGAAAAAAGGCGGCACTTACACAGGCGAAGCA
>JANMIM010000515.1:0-3692 GCA_031375795.1 Bacteroidota bacterium | reverse complement strand
CAGAGGCCTACATTGGGGCTCAGGGCCGCATCTCGGTAGACGTTGAGGGTGGTGTCGAGGTAACTCATTTTCCTGTCGCTTTTGGATCGGCAGGTAAGTTAAGGGGAATTGGGGAATGGCGGCCGGAAAAATGCTTTTGCGTGGTTGGTTTAGGGTTTGCAGGGTATGATCTCCTGCGGCGGGACGCCGCTTGCAGGGTAGCCCTGTCCCGACCTTTGGCCGGGGCGGGCTCTAGCTCGGTTCAGTCGGCGCGCTTGCCAAAGGGGGGCGTCCAGGTCTTTTTTTCCATGATCTTTTTGATCTGCTGGAAGCTGATCGGTGCATAGCCGTGGCAGTCCACGCCCACGTCGATGGAGAGTGCGTTGATGTCGTCGGGCAGCGAACCGTGGCTGTGGCCATACAATTGCCATGCGCCGTGGTGGGAGGCGTTCCAGACGCGCATGGCGTAGTGGCAAAGCACGATCATCTGCTTGCCTTTGCCGGCAGGGTCGGGATGGTACATCTCGTGGTAATCCCGGACCCACTCAAAGCGGTCGCTGCAGGCGAGCGCCGTCTTCTCGTGATTGCCCTTGATCAAATAAATCTTGCCATTGAGCCGGTCCATGATGCGCTTGCAAGGCTCGACATTGCACAGCGCAAAGTCGCCGAGGTGGTAGACCTCATCCTCGGGCCCCACCACCGCATTCCAATTGGCGATGAGCATTTCGTCCATGTGACTGGCGGTCTCAAAGGGGCGGGAGGCATATTTGATGATGTTTGCGTGCCCGAAGTGGGTGTCAGCGGTGAAAAAGGTTGTAGGGGTTTTCATGTTGTTTTTTGTTTCTGGTGCAAAGATGGGGGATGTGTGCGGTTTTTTTGGCTTTGGGCGGGCGAATGGTTGGATTTTTGGGGGTGGTGGGTTGTTGGGGCGTTTTTTGGAATGGGCAATCATCGCAACAAAATTCCACACAGTTGCGTGGGCAAGAGGATTGATTTCAGGCTTTGAAAGCCTACTCTATTGGGTAAGTTGGCTTTTTGCGGCGGCTGCAATGCATCCCAAAACCCCGCCAGCCAGTCAATTTCCCGTGGGCAGCCAACATTCGGCCTAGAGACCAAGCGACCATTCTTCCAGCGTCAGCCTTGACGATTGCTTGAATTGGTGGCCTTGTGGCATCCGAAAAGCCATTTCAGGCAAAAACGACGATCTAGGAGCATCATATATTGGAGACCTGTTGCTCGGATCGGATTGCCCTAATATTTTTTTCAGATCCCTCCTTACCCGCTACCCAAGTCATTGCAAAATTGGTTTCCGAGGCCGCAACCGCTGCCTCATCTTTACATCTGATAGCGCACCGGTGCTGACTATCAAGGCCATTTGCACGAGCCTTGATATCGGCTACGTTCTTGGAAGTCAAAACGCAACACAGTATGAAACGTACTTTTTGCCTCAAATCGGCCCAGTATTTCTATGCCTTGCTGGTACTATGCATGCTCATGCATAGCTCCCTGAAAGCCACCCCTCGGAGGCCAATTGAAGGCTATGTGAGCCCCTCCCTGCAGCACGCTTCAGCGCAAGCCGTAAATGCAAGTGGTCTCATGACAACTTGCTGGCACACCTGGGATCAAAGCGATGCATGCACAAATGGCCATCGCACCGAGGCTCAAAAGGCCGACTTGGCCCATGTTTTTCCGGCATGGGTGTACATCGCCAGCGGCCTGCCCCTGGCGCCCCTCCATCCATCACTGCCCGACGGCGACGACGTCGTCGTCACCGTCACGCCGCTCTCGGCTTGGCAATCGCAATATCCTGGATGCACTCTCAGTGCTCAGGCTGATGATTGCGGGGCCACGCCGGAGGTCTTTTTCTCGGGAGGCAACTGCTACCCCAGCACGGGCACGATGAACATCGGCCGTGTGGATGTGGTGCATGCGCCGACCTCTTGCCACTATGCTTACATGGTGCAGTCGGTGGATGGCGGCATTTACATCGTGATCATCGACCCCGAATAATCGAGGGGATGAATGCAGCGGGCTCCTCGGTCTTCGGGCCGGGGAGCCTTATTCATTGAGCCGGGCCAGCATCGACAACATCCACTCCTTGTGCACCGGCTTTTGCCGCTCCCAGGCCTGCTGCATTTGCGCCCGCTTGACTTTCCAGTTGGGTTGAGGCCCTGCTCCTGCCTTGGTGTCGTGCCACTTCGCGATCTTGGCGACTGATTGTCCAAACATGCTGTAGCCCTGCAACCGGCTTTTTGCCAACCGACTTTTGTGCCGCTTGAGCCATACAAGGTAATTCAATGCCGTCCGCTCCCCTTCCTCGTATTCGCCTTGGGATACCTGCAACACCAAATGAAAAGACCTGGCCGACAATGCAAGCTCAAACTGATCCTTTTTCCCAAAAACATCCCTGACCTCCACTGCCAGCTCCAAACCCTCTGCATAGCGGTGCTGGAAGAACCTCAGCTGCGCGAGACAAAGCTTGAATGTGGGTTCTTGCAGCTCTGCGGGGAGATTGCCGCGGTGCATTTGGAGAAAATCGACCACGCCTTCGTCGGCCCCCATGAGCAGCGCTCGGTAGGCAATGTTGTGGTAATGAACGGGCGAGAGCTCACCGCGACCCAAAAACGCTTGCTGGGTGAGCAGGTAGCCATACAGTTGCAAGATGGCTGGGCCAAATTGCTTGCGGTCGACCTGCAACTGCTGGCCTGCATAGCTGATGAGGTGCTCCAAGATATGGATTGTAGCCACGGGATTGCCCTTGCCTGGACGGTGCTGGGCTCCTTCAAAATACTGCAAGGCGTGCTCGAAGTGTTGTTCAGCGGCGAGCCCAGGCTGGTACATGCGGTAGAGCTCCAACTGGGCAGCCAACCTCGGGTCTTCCTTGGCGAGGGCGTCGGCAAATTCCGGGGCAAGCCTGAGCCACTTTGGGTCTTCGTAATGCAGGCCACCCTTGACCACTTCTGCATTTCGTGCGCGGGTCCCCAGCTCCAAAGCCACCACACAATAGGCCTTGTCCAGCAGCTGAATGGCCCTTTGTAGCGGATCGTGCCCCTTTGGGGACGCTGGCTCAGCTGTCACCAACGAAGGCATTTGGGCCAACATGGCCAGATGGAGGTGGCGATGCCCTTCGTTCCATTGCGCGTCGCCGAGCACTTCCTCTGCCTTTGCCAGCTCTTCCTGTGCCGCATGTGTCCAGCCCCGCTTTGCAAGGGCTGCCGTTCGCGCGGCGCGTTTCAGTTCCTCATCCTTCAAGAAATGCTGGTGCCCCAAATAATCGAACAGTTTGTCCAGCATCTGGCTCAAATGCCGATTCATATGCCGCCCGTCCCAACCCGAGGTCGTCGCCTTCTTCCCCTTTTTGGGACGATCGTCGCGCTGCGCGATTTCGGCGGCCTTCGCAAGAAAGGCATCACGGGAATCGGGAATGAGGCCGCCCTGCAACGCACGAAAGGCTTCCAAGAATTGACGATACAACATGCTTGCGCCCAAATCGGGGTCGGCGAGGTATTTGCCAAACCCATCCCACTCCTTGGGGCCGAGCTTCTCCAAAAAAACATACAGCTTCGTGTCCTTCATTACTGTAATCTATCCTTTCAGTATAGGCACAATTGACGTATTTTTTAAGAATTGTACAAATTTCTACTGTAACAAAGGTCTGTTTCTGCACGATGCTTCGACATCCATTTTCCAGAAATTCACCTTCGAATTCAAAG
>JANMIM010000497.1:0-3591 GCA_031375795.1 Bacteroidota bacterium | reverse complement strand
GCGACCTTCAAGATGGAAACCAAATTGAAGGATTTCGGACAATGAGAATCTGGCTGTGGGTACTCATCGTGCTGACCGGCGTGACGGTGGCGGGCTGCAAGGCCCGCAAGAGCGGTAGCGGCCCCAACCTGCGCGGGATGGACGTGGACAAGGCCATCGCCAAGAACAAGGAACAACAGCTCAAGTTCAAGATCCTCACGCTCAAGGGAAAAGCAGACATGAGCGACCCGGTGAGCGGCAAGAGCTTCGGCCTCAATTACCGCATCGACATCGCCAAGGACAGCCTGATCCTCATCAATTTGAGCAAGCTGGGCATCCCGGCAATGAACATGCTCATTTCCAAGGACACGGTGAAGATGCGCATCGCCCTCAATCAGACGGCGGCGATTTGCGATTTCAGTCTGCTCAAGAAAACCACCAAGCTCGACATGGACTTCACGAAGCTGCAAGCCTTGCTGCTGGGAGAGGCCGTCCTGGAGCAGCCCATTGCCCTTTTGAGTGCAAAAGGCAACGCCATCGAGCTGCAAGGCAGCCGCCCACCCTACCAAGTGTACTGGATACTGAACGGTTCCCATTTCCGGTTGGAAAAGATGCGCATGGAAGACACTAACTTGGGCACCGAATCGGAACTCACCTATTTCGATTTCAAAAAGGTGGATGGCCAGACGGTTGCGACGTCGATGATCTTGCAAGCAACTCAAGGCCAATCGGTGCGTATTGAATTACATCATTCAGGAATAGAGTTTGACAAGGAGAAGGTTAATTTCAAATACAGGATCCCCGAATCCTACAAAATCCTGCCCTGCGATTCGCTCCAGAAGCAGTAAAATTGCCCTGTTCTCACTGGTTTGCCTGACTCCCTTTGTCTTTTTTCCACAGTTCGTCGGCGCACAGACCTCCTCTAGGCTGGATTCACTCTACCTCGCGCAAAAAAGGATCGACCGTGAGATAGCAGTGCTCTCGCAAGCCCGCGACCTCACCAAGATGAAAAAGGACAGCAGCTACGGCGAATTGCAGCTGATCAACCGACAGGTCGTCCTGCGCGAAATGAACCTCAAGGGCATGACCGATCAGATGACGGAGCTGGACAACCAGATTGCCACGACGGGTGCCGTGATCGCATCGCTCGAAGCCGACATGGGCAAGATCAAGGAGCAATATGGCAAGCTCATGGTCGTGACCTACAAAGCCCTCAGCAAGAAAAACACCGGGTTTTACATCCTGAGTTCCAAGTCGGTGACCCAGGGCTACCAACGCATGCAGTATTTCAAGGCCATCCAGGCCATGCAGACCTCGCAGTTGAAGCTCATGCAGCGCACCAAGGCCTTTTTGGCGCAAAAAGCCATCCAACTCGAGCAGCAGAAAGTCGAGAAAGAACGCGTGGTGGTGGCCGAGCGCATCGAGCGCGAGAAACTCGTGAGCCTCAAGGCCGACCAGAAACGGCTCTACGACAAGCTCAAGGCCGACGAGGCCAAACTCATGAAGCAACTGCAGGCGAGCCAGGCCGAGCGGGCCAAGCTCATGCAGGAGATCAACAAGGAGCTCGACCGCATCCGCCTCGCGGTCAATGGCAAGCTCCAAAAGGCCAAGAAGGCCGAAGTGGACATCGTGAACAAGCTCAACAAGGATTTTGCCAGCAACAAAGGAAAATTCCCCTGGCCCGTGCCGATGCCCAATGCCTCGATCGTGAGGCACTTTGGTCGGCAGACGCTTGCAGGATCCAATACCGAAATCGACGTGCAGGGCGTGGACATGCTCACCTCGCCGGGCCAGACGGTGCGTGCCATCTTTGGAGGCACGGTCGAGTCTGTGATGGCGATTCCGGGACAGGGCAAGATGGTGATCGTGCGACACGGCACCTATTATACCGTGTTTGCCAACCTAGGCACCGTCAACGTCAAGGCAAAGGACAAGGTCGAGGAGCTAGGTACGATCGGCACGGCACGCACCGACCCCAGCAGCGGCGAAACAAAGCTCTACTTCCAGCTGAACCAAGACAAGATGGCACTGGATCCAGAGTCTTGGCTGGTCAAGAAAAGCTGATCTTTTTCAGGCATTTGCCCATCTACCGTATTCCTTTTTTTTTCGTAACTTTGCCCTGATATTAATCCAAGAAGAAAATGGCATCTCAAATTATTCTATTTCTGGGAGGCTTAGGTACCACAGAGTTGATCCTAATCCTGCTTGTCGTGCTGTTGCTGTTTGGCGCCAAGAAGATTCCTGACCTGGCGCGCGGCATGGGACGCGGTATCCGTGAATTCAAGGATGCTTCTAGGGAAATCAAACGTGAGATCGAGTCGGAACCCACGACCGACCCCAATAAACCACGCCCACAAGAATAAGACTCGGCGTCGTTCATGGCGTCTCCGAGCGCCTCTGAGCAAGCCAAAAAGCTGCTGAGAGGCGCTTTGGATTGTTCACAAATTGCTGCGCGTAGCCCCAAAATTTCAACAATCACCTTGGCTTTTTGCACATCGGGTGGCATAATCGCCAAGATTGGGGCATCTTTGTAAGAATAGGCATTTTGGCAGATTATTTTAGGCTTATGAAAAAACTGGTCTTGCTTCTCTTGACTTTCACCGCGGTTGCTGCCTCTCTCCCAGCGCAATCCGACGCGGTGTCTTACTTGGCCAATTCCAGCAAGGACATTTTGTGGCAATTGGACAGCTTGATCCCATGCCACCACTTCAAGCCCGTGGCCGGCAGTCAATACAGCCGTGACAGCCTCAACATCTACCATTTCCCATACGACTCACTCCCCTATGCCTCGAGCGACCTCATCGCCGCGAGGATCAAGGCGATACAGACGCCCATCGCTCTGGCCTACAACGACGATGTGCAGGCATTCATCAACCTCTACGTATTGCAACGTCGCGAGCAGGTCGAGCGCATGCTGGGCCTTGCACACTTGTATTTCCCGATTTTTGACGAAGTGCTGGACCGCGAAAACGTGCCGATGGAGTTGCGGTACCTGCCGATCGTCGAGAGTGCGCTCAATCCACATGCACGGTCACGCGTCGGCGCCACCGGCCTCTGGCAATTTATGCTCACGACCGGGCAGATGTATCAACTCGACGTAACCTCCTTTGTGGACGAACGACGCGATCCCTACAAAAGCACCGACGCGGCGATACGCTACCTCAAAAACATGTACAAGACCTATGGCGATTGGTTGCTCGTGGTCGCGGCCTACAACTGTGGCCCCGGCAATGTCAACAAGGCCATCGCTCGCTCAGGTGGAAAACGCACTTTTTGGGAAATCCAGGAGTTCCTGCCGCGTGAAACCAGGAGCTATGTGCCCGCATTGATCGCGGCAACCTATGTCTTCAACTATTCCGCCGAGCACAACCTGTTCCCACGCATGGTGGACTTCACATTCAACCAAGACACCCTGCAGTACAAGGGGCCGCAGATGAGCCTCAAGCACTTCGCAGATGTCACCAACACCGATTTCTGGATGCTCAAGGACCTGAATCCAGAGCTCAAGATCGACATCATCCCCAACTCCGTCGAACCCTACGTGCTGCGCGTGCCGATGAAAACCGGACAATTTTTTGCAGCATTCCGCGACTCGATCATGCAGCTCGCCAC
>JANMIM010000450.1:0-4199 GCA_031375795.1 Bacteroidota bacterium | reverse complement strand
CCAAGCGCCGCGTGCAGCGCATCTTGAACCTCCCCAACCGCAAGGTGCGCGAAGACATCCGTGAATTTGCGCTCTTGATGCAAGCGGTTTTGCAATGCGAGATGGGGGACAAGGGGCTCAATGAATACCTGGTGCGGGCAGGTAAGCGACATTTCAAGAAATATGCCCGTGAATTGGAGTTTGAACTCGCGGTCTATGCCTACCTGGAAAAGACCCTTGAGGCAGATGTTGCGGTCGAGCGGGCTGCCCTTGCGCAATTGATCACGCAACTCGATGCCTTGGTCGACCACGTGGCGAGCGCCATTCCCATATTGGGCCTCACGGAAATGCGGCTTTGGGCACAAGCCCGGCTGCAAGGAAAGCCCTTGAAGATCGTTTTTTTGGAGGCCGTTGCCGAAAATCTCACCCGTCTCGGCTGAGCATGGGGGAATGTGCCAATGCAAACAAGGTCTCCAAGTGTACCGAAACGGCACAGAATTAATGCAGGCAAAAATTCTGTGATTTATGTAATACCGATTCCCTAGCTGGCCTGAAATCCCTCCCCATGCTTCCCAATGTTAATTTTTCGACGAAAGGCAAGCTTCACAAAAAATTAACATTCCCATAATAGAACTTAAATAGTAACTTGCGAAAAATCTAGAAATTATGACCGAGGACGCACTGGAACACATTGCAAAGGCCATGCGCAAGAAGCATGAATGGTTGGACCTCACAGACTGTGGCATCACCGACAGCCTTCCTGAAATCGTTTTGGACATGACTTGGCTGCGTGAGATCAACCTCGGCCAAAATGCACTCACTGCCAGCGTGTTGGAGTCCTTGTCCAGCTTCCCGAAATTGCGTCGCTTGGGCCTGCAAAATTGCCCCATCGATGACCTTAGCCCCTTGGAGGGACTTAAGAAGCTGCGTTTCATCGAGCTCTCTGGAACCAAGGTTCAAGACCTCGGCCCCTTGGCGCAGTTGTCCAAGCTTCGCGAATTGAGGCTGCGCAACCTGGAAATCAAGGACTTGGCACCACTTGCCGTGTTGCAGGACCTCACGCACCTGGACCTCGAAGCCAGCAAATTCCCCAGCCTCTCACTCATTGGCATGCTCCAAGGCCTGGAAACCTTGAGCTTGGAGGGTTGTGCAGTGACCGACATCTCCGCCCTCAAGACCCTGACCAAACTCAAGGAATTGAATCTCTGCGAGACCAAGGTCACCGATTGGACCGTATTGGCTCACCTCGCTCGCTTGCGTCACCTCGACATCAGCCTCACTTCCATCGACGACCTCTCGCCGGTGGGCGACCTTCTCAAATTGGAGGGATTGTTCCTCGCCGGATGCAAAGTCACTGATTTGTCGCCCATCAAGAGCCTGAAGCGTCTGGTGCTGCTCGACATCTCTGAGTCGACGATCAGCGACCTGTCGGCCATCGCGGAGCTCAAGGAATTGCGCTACCTCGACGTGAGCGAGTCCCAAGTGGCTGACGTTGCTGTCATCAAGGCCCTCAAGAAGCTCGACGATCTCATTTTGTCATTTGCACCGGTCACCGATTTGTCACCGCTCAAGAAGCGCATCCAGAAGGGCTTGCAAGTCGTCGTGAACGGCTGCAAGCTTGATAATCCGCCGCAGGACATTGCAGAGCAAGGTAGAAAGGCGATGCTGCGCTGGTGGAAAGAGGCTGAGTGAGCTTGCTGAGCTGCCATCGGTAGGGGAGAATGGATGGGCGAGGTGTGTCCGTGATGATGACGGCGCGCATTGCATCAAGATAGTCGCAGCTACCCCGCTGCTGTCGACATCGCCATCCATTATCCGAAATCGGATTTTTCTGGACCAACCTGCATCGATATTCCAAAAAAGCTGTACTTTTGCATTCCCATTTGGGAGCGTTCATTTTCATGCGGATATGGCGAAATTGGTAGACGCGCTAGATTTAGGATCTGGTGCCGCAAGGCGTGGGGGTTCGAGTCCCTTTATCCGCACTTATTGTTCCATCTCTTAATCTTGTACTGTCTTGGAAATCAAGCAAGAAAAAACTGGAGAGCTCACAGGTAAACTTACCGTGATCGTCGCTCCCGAAGCCTACCGCGACCAGGTCAACACTGTCCTGAAGGACTATGCCAAAAAGGCAAATATCAAAGGCTTCCGCAAAGGCATGGTGCCCACGAGCATCGTGCGCAAGATGTTTGGCAAGGGCGTGATATTTGAGGAGCTCAACAAGCTCGTCGGCAAGGCGCTCAATGACTTTGTGGTCGAGGAGCGCTTGGCACTCGTCGGAGAGCCGATTCCAGCCGAAAACAACATCGACCTCGACACCGACAAGGAGCAAAGCTTCGAGCTTTCCTTTGACATCGGCTTGAGCGGGGATTTTTCGATCAATTATCAGCTCGCAGGCAATCAGCCCATCTACAAGATCATGGCCGATGACGCCCTGATCGACAAGGAAATCGACGCGATGCGCACGCAGCACGGGGAGATGAGCAACCCCGATGAGAGCCAGGCCGGCGACACGCTGTTTGGCAAACTCTGGGAAGCCGATGCCCAAGGCAATGTCGTCGAAGGCGGACTCGAGCGCATGTATGCGTTGAGCCCCGACCGTGTAGACAGCGAAGCCCTCAAAGCCGAGATGGCCAATGGAAAGAAGGCGGATGACCGCATCTCGCTGACCATGGCAGACATCTCCAGCAGCGACAGCGACATCCTCGACATCTGGGAAAAGAACGTCTCTGGCGAGCAGATTCGTGACTTGAGCGAGGCGGAACTGGAGGAAATCAAAGCAAAGTCATTTGTCTTTGAGGTGCGCAAGATCAACCGTGCAGACAAGATGCCGGTCGACCAAGTGTTGTTTGACAAGGTCTTTGGCGAAGGCAAGGCTAGCTCCTTGGCAGAATTCAGGGACCTGATCGCCGACGACATCGAGAAGCACTTGAATGGCCAAGCCCTCAAGTTCTACCGTGCGCAGACGATTCGCGCATTGGTCGAGGGCAGCGAGATCGCCCTGCCTTTTGATTTCATGAAAAAATGGCTGATCGCCACCCGCGAGCAGATCACCGAGGCCAATGTGGACAGCCTGTTTGACACATTCCTCCGTTCCTACAAATGGAAGATGATCGTCGAGAAGATGCAGGCCGAGAATGAGGCGGTGAAAGTGGGGCAGGAGCAGATCATCGACCGCGCAAGGGCCATGGTCAAGAGCCAGTTTGGTGCCATGCTGGGCGAGGGCGACGACAGCCGCCTCGAGAGCTTTGTCCAATATTACCTGCAAGACGAGAAAATGATGCAGCGCCTCTTCGACGACGAGTTGGAAGACCGCGTGTTTGCACATATCAATGCGATTAATGCTGCTGTGGAAGAGGAAACTACGGGCTCTGACTTCATCGAGAGATTGAAGAAGGAGAACGAAGCCAATCGCTAAGGCAGCATCCCTTCGGGCTTTGTGGCTGGGACATGACCAAGAAATTTCTTGGATAGTGTCCCAGCCTTTTTTCTACATCGTGGGAGAAAACAGTGGCATCATTCTCCTTTTCATGCCACCAGCCTAAGAATTTTAGCCAGGCCACAAGGTCTTGGTATACAGTGGATTCAAGGCAATTTTCCGGGCAAGGTGGTGATGTGTGAAAAACATTTCACAATCATTGCTGTTTAGGATAGTCAAGTGCGAGCACAGGAGGGATGGCTCGTGGACGGGATGCCCACCAAAAGGTTTTGCATTCAGGATTTTATCCCTATTTTTGGCCGTTACGGCCTTTTGGAAAGAAAATCAAGAATTAGATGTACAACAGCGAGTTTGAAAAGTTTGCGGTAAAGCATCAGGGAATCGGCAGCATGACCATGCACCGTTATTCCACTGCCTTCGAAAATCAGTTTACCAACATGACCCCCAACATCATTGAGGAGCGACAACTGAACATCGCCAAGATGGACGTGTTTTCGCGCTTGATGATGGACAGGATCATCTTCATGGGCATGGCGATCGACGACGAGGTGGCCAACATCATCGTCGCCCAGCTGCTGTTTCTGGACAGCAACAACAAAAACAACGATATTTCGATCTACATCAATTCACCAGGTGGCTCTGTCTATGACGGGCTCGCCATCTATGACACGATGCAGATCGTGAGTCCAGATGTGGCGACGATATGCACGGGCATGGCCGCCTCCATGGGCGCGGTGCTCTTGTGTGCAGGTGCCGCAGGCAAGCGCACGGGCTTGCCACA
>JANMIM010000443.1:0-4335 GCA_031375795.1 Bacteroidota bacterium | reverse complement strand
CAAGCCTGCCGCGCCGATGCTCACGGTGATGTCGCTGCAGATCGTGGCAGCCGAGTCAGGGAAATCAACATTGTTGAGCACAGTCCCGCTCAGCACCACATTGTGTACACCACCGGGGACGCAGCTGCCAGAATAGAAAGGCAAGGTGCCATACTCCGTGATGGCATAGCTGCCGGGGGCCATGCCCATGTTGTACCTACCATTGGCGTTGGTCCAGGCGTAGTATTGACCGCCGTTGGCGAGGATACTGCGGTTCACCAAAGGAAATTCACCTGGATCCTGCACGCAGTTGTTGTTGTAGTCTGCATAGGCCTTGCCGTTCACACTGTCTTGCGGTATCGCTCCTGCGCAAGCTCCGACGGGTGTGAAGCGGTAGCCATCATTGGAGGCGGTCCATTGTGTCGGGAAGTTGCGGCCCGAGACTACAAAAGCGGTAGACGTGTCGACTTGGATCCCGTGGACGGCGGCGCCGCCGTTCCAGGTTGTACAAAGTGGCTTGTCGAGGATATGTGTCTCGATGATATTGGTGGTTTCATACAGAATCACCTGCTCAGAAAACAACATGAGGTTGCAGCTGAACATTGGGACCTGGTAGTAAGAGATAATGAACCGGCGGTAGGGAGCGACGCCACGCACATCGTACTTGACCGTGCCGCCTTGGCCAGGATCGATGTCCTGGATGGGAGCCATGATGCTTTTATTGGTCAGTGTACTATTTGGGATCGGCGAACCAAGCGGCCAAGGGCAATAGAGATTTGCCACCGAGGTATCAAAGGTGACAATGCCATTGGAGCCGATCACGATTTCGCTGTAGCTCTGGTCGTAGAAACAAAAGGCAAATGGCAGGGACACCACCGAACCATATATATCGTCATAGCCTACGCCGGAGGCTGTGCCAGCATTGAATGGGTCGGGGTTGAAAGGGATCGAGTTGATGTTGTAGGAATTTTGCGCCTGCAAGGCCGCAAATGTGAAGAGCAGTGGGAGGAGGTAAAGAAATTTTCTCATTGGAGCGCGTTCACGTTTTAAATCAAGGTATGAATCTATCTATAATTGCGCTTCCTTGCAAGTGCCCCGATGCTACTATGCATCAATCGTGCTTGGAATGTCCAAAATCGTGCTCCAACTGCAAGCTTAGAGGGCCCTTGACCATGCTTTTCAATAAAAATTCGTCCCATTTGGAAATGAGGTAGGGAAATGTGAGAGTTTTTCTGCTTTTTTAGGCGCTGAATTAGATCAATGAAACGTTTCTTACTTGCGATGAGAGCTAGATTTCTACTTGCCTTGGCCTTTGTTTTGCCAATAATCGGGTTTGCCCAATCCTTCAATGGAAACTTTGAAACCCTCCAACCCAATGGAATTCCCATCGGTTGGAGCGTCGCGGATCAAGGTGCCGCTGCCGTCACCTCCGATGCCCATCTTGGCAAAAAAGCCATCAAGGCATGGGTACACAACAGCTACTTGGCCGGGGTTTGGCATAGCAACTCAGGCCTGGAGGATGCCAATGCCTCAGAAGTAAGCGGATACTACAAATATCTGGGCGACAAAAAGGAATGCGACAAAGCCTCGGTGAGCTACCTACTGGGGGCAAAATCGCCTACTGGCAAGATTGATACGATCGCCTATGGCGGCACAGAGCTCAAACTTGTGAAGGATTTTGAGAAATTCTCCTTTTCTGTATCAGCCACCGGCGGGGGCGAACCCCAATTCATGAGCATTCAGGTGAAGCCCAGCGGCCACTGCAACCCCCATGGTGAGAGCAATTGCTGCTTTTTGTTTGTGGACGACATCATCCTCGCAGGCAGCACCAAACTCACGGCACCCGCTCCCGAGGAAGCACCGGCCGCCGAGGAGAAAGGCAAACGCAAAAAAGGCAAATCAGAGGAAGCCCCCGCAGACTCCATTGCTCCGACACCCGATGCCGAGGCTCCCAAGCGCGTAGGCAATGATGTGCCTGCCGAGCAGCCAGCCACCGAGAACGCAACAGAAGGCGACCCGTCGACCGAGGACCCCGCCAAGGCCGAGGACCCCAACGGGGAGCCAGAGGCGCAACCCGAGGAAGTGCCGGCCGTTGAGGAAGCTCCCGCAGAGGAGGAATCCACGGAACCCGTCGAGGAAGGCTGGGACAGCGAAGAAGAATCAACCGACGACGGCAATCGCTGAGGCTTCATAGGCACCATCGAACGTCGGTGCGGTAGACGCGGGTGCAAATTGAGCCCAACCTCCTGTCGCTTCCCGATAAATCCTTAACTTTGCAGCATGTCCATGTCTGCACAGCGTCCCATCACCGATTGGCTTCCCATCACCCGCAAGGAACTCGAGCTTCGAGGTTGGGAGGAATTGGATGTCATCTTGATCAGTGGGGATGCCTATGTGGATCATCCGACATTTGGCACCGCGGTCATCGGCCGCATCGTCGAGAGCGAGGGCCTCAAGATCGCCATCGTGCCCCAGCCCAATTGGCGCGACGACTTGCGTGATTTCAAGAAATTTGGCAAGCCCCGGTTGTTTTTTGGCGTCACAGGCGGATGCATGGACCCGATGATCAACCATTACACCGCCAACAAGCGCCGCCGCACTACCGACGCCTATTCGCCCGGCGGGCAGTCGGGATTCAGGCCCGACTATGCGACGACCGTCTATACGCAGATCCTCAAGCAACTCTATCCAGACACGCCGGTGGTCATCGGCGGCATCGAGGCTTCCTTGCGACGGGTCTGCCACTATGACTACTGGCAAGACAAGTTGCTGCCGAGCATCTTGGTGAGCAGCGGGGCCGACCTGCTCGTCTATGGCATGGGCGAGCAGCCATTGCGGGAGGTGATACGCCTCGCCAAGCGCGGCGTGCCCATTTCATCCATGCACAACATCTTGCAGACCGCCGTCATGCGCCCCATCGCAGAGGGTGCCCCCAAGACCAAACTCTGGAAAGACGTGCGATTGGCCTCCTACGAGGACTGCCTCACCGAGAAACGCAACTACGCCACCAACTTCAAGATCGTCGAGCAGGAAAGCAACAAGCTGCAGGCCCGCCGCATCTTGCAAGACATCGGCGATCAGGTCCTCATCGTCAATCCGCCCTGCGATGTGATGACCGAGGCGCAGATGGATGCCACATTCGACCTGCCCTACACGCGCCTCCCCCACCCCAAATACGACAAAAAAAGTACGATCCCTGCCTTTGAGATGATCAAGTTCTCCATCAACATGCACCGCGGATGTTTTGGGGGATGCAGCTTTTGCACCATCTCGGCCCACCAAGGCAAGTTCATCGCGAGCCGCTCAGAAAAAAGCATCTTGCGGGAGGTGGAGCAGGTCACCAAAATGCCTGATTTCAAAGGCTACATCAGCGACCTCGGTGGCCCGAGCGCCAACATGTACAAGCTCAAGGGCAAGGACGAGGCAATTTGCCGCAAGTGCGTGGCACCCAGCTGCATACATCCGGTGGTCTGCGACAACCTCGACACCAACCACCGACCCATGACCGAGCTGCTCCGCAAAGTCGATGCCCACCCGCTGGTCAAGAAGGCGTTTGT
Source organism: Bacteroidota bacterium (assembly GCA_031375795.1). GTDB lineage: Bacteria > Bacteroidota > Bacteroidia > J057 > JADKCL01 > JADKCL01. Next base: position 799 of record JANMIM010000443.1, on the reverse strand, counting down.
CGGGAGCGGAATCCGATATGACCTGCTTGTCAAGAGCTACAACAAAAAAGGCGACGACAGCCTGGAAGAATACATGGAGCAGGTGCTGAGAAGGCACGTTTCAGGAAGGCTCAAGGTCGCTCCCGAGCACACGAGCGATGGCACGCTCAAGATCATGCGCAAGCCATCGTTCAAGCACTTCCATGAATTCAAGAAAAAATTTGATGAAATAGACAAGAAATTCGGCCTGAAACAGCAATTGGTGCCCTATTTCATCTCCAACCACCCGGGCAGCAAGTCCGAGGACATGGCCAACCTGGCTGCAGAGACCAAATCAATGGGCTTCCAATTGGAGCAAGTCCAGAGCTTTACGCCGACGCCCATGACGGTGGCGACCGTCATTTATTATACCGGGCTGCACCCCTACACCTTGGAACCCATCTACACACCCAAGTCCAAGGAGGAGCGCGATCTGCAACACCGTTTCTTTTTTTGGTACAAACCCGAGAACCGGGAATGGATCAAAAACACACTGCGCAAGGAAGGCCGCGATGACCTCGCCCAGCGCCTGCTCGACGAGAAACCGCAGGCCAAGACCGCGGTTGCAGGAAAAGGCACCCCTGCAGCAAAGGGCAAAAACAAGGCCAAGCCCGTGGTAGGGCCACGCGTCGGCAAAAGCCGGCCCGACAAGACGACCCAAAAGCGGGCAACTGGCCGCTAATCCACTCCCTGTCAATCACATGGGTCGCAGCTACAACATCAGAAAGTACGGTCTGAAGCTGTCAATTCCAGAAATCCAGGCCGCGCTCGCCGACGGTCT
>JANMIM010000432.1:0-2782 GCA_031375795.1 Bacteroidota bacterium | reverse complement strand
TCCAGCAATTCAGTGACTTTCCAATTCAGATTTTTGACCGTGACATTGGAGTCTTTTCTGATTTCCCATTCCCCGCCAAACGTCGAGTCTGCGGGCATCACGATCACCGTCTGATCAGAGATCGCCGCAATCGGCCGGTAGCCGGGCTTGTAGTGTCGCGCGAAGATTTGGTTGAAGGTGCGCCAGCCGCCATGCGGCTTCTGGTATTCATCCATGTTGTAGGCAGGCGAGTCGTAAAATGTCTTTTCCGATGCCTCGGTGAGCGATTCCGTGCTGTCGAGAAACAGTCCCATTGCATTCGCATAGTCGACCAACCATTGGGAAAATGCGGTGAGCGGCAAGGCATTGTCGGATGGCAAGACGCTGTTTTGCAAAGCCGACAGCGGCGCTTGATCGGCAATGAAATAGAATGCACTCAGGTGGTCATTCACATTCTGCCCCGAGGAATTTTCGGTCGGTACCCAATAGAGGAATGCATTGATCCAAGCCAGGTAATCTTCCAAACTTTTGACCTTCTCGAGCAGGAGGATATTCAAGCTATATGCCTTTTGGATGGCTTGTTGGAAGATCGGCTCCCAATGATTTGTGGCGATGAGCTGTACCAACTCCGCCACGATAGGGTGGTAGGAGGTCGCTGGGGTTGGCTTTGCGATTGCGTTGCGAGTTGCGTTCATAAACGTCTTTGCTTTTGATCTAGGTGAATGATCGATCAGCAAAGCTTGCGGTTTGTGGGGAGAGGGTTGTTACATAAGTTGGGGGATATGTTGTAGGATTGCGATCTTGCGTGCAGGCCATTTCGGAGCGGGAGGTGAGGGCTAATCAATTTCTCTCTTGATCAAATTTTTAATGTCATAGCCGCATCAGGGATGCCGTACCTATTCATCTACTTTTGCACCCTCCACTGCGTTCAAAATCAAGCCATTCCCCGGCTTTTCATCGCCGGCGATCTGTAGGCTTTCAACCGTGAGCCCCTTCACATCGTCAAATACCATCGCTGGGCGGTAGTCGGCGGCTTTGATGCGGATGCGAATATTGCGCATCGTGAGCCCCGTGGCATGCCGCACGTAAAATCCCCATGCCGGCAATTCACCAAACATCGAGAACTCGGGGTATTTGTTGGCTTGCTCTGGCACGCTTGTGAGGCGCGACACGGGCAGGTGGGCGTAGGCATAGTTGCCACGGCCGGGGTAGGTGATCTTGATGTTTTCCAAGGTCACATTTTGCACGGGATAGCCAGGCAAACCTGTGATGGAGCTCGGGAAAACATTGTGGAAAAAGGGCAGTTCCGGACCGCGCAATTCGTAGGCATAGTCGCTGCGCTCAAAAGGCACCTCGACCTTCATATTGCGGATCACCACATTGTTGAGCGTGCCGGGCTTGTCGCGGTGCTGCTGCCCCAGCCGAATGAAGATCGCGTTGCCAGTATTGGTGGCCGAGACGCCGTCCACCAAAATATTCTCCAACACGCCACCGCTCACCATCTCCACCGCAATCGCCGAGCGAAAGGTATCGTAAACCTTGATGTCCTCGATCACCACATTCTTGAATCCGCCAAATGAGGCGGTCCCAAATTTCACCGCACAGGCGCTTGACCGGATCTTGCAATGCCCGATGTAGATGCTGTCGCAATATTGGATCGTCGGGTGCTTGTAATAAATATGTCCCAGATAGGATTTGAGGCAAATCCCGTCGTCGGCCGCGTTGATGTCGCAATTGGTGATCCTCACCTTGCGGCAATCCACGATGTCGATGCCGTCGTTGTTCCAAAAGGCATCGCTCTCCACACGTATCTTGTCGATCACCAAGTTCTCGCACAATACATAAGTCTGCACCCAACAGGCGGAATTCTTGACGGTGACATCCGTGACACGGATGTCGTTGCAATTCATGAATTGGATCACTTGCGGGCGCAAAAACCATTTGGGTCTGCGCTCGGCGAGTTCATATTGCACGCTGTCGATCTTGCCGATGTAAAACAGGCTGTCGATGTTGCGTGCGAGGCGTGCGCCCTGCCCGTCGAGCACGCCTTGTCCCGTGATGGCGATGTCGTGGGCCTCGTAGGCGAGCACGAGCGCCTTGTAGCCCACACACATGTTGTTGTGCAGCTGCGTGTAGTCCTCGGGGTGGGTGCTGCCGAGCAAGACCGCGCCTTTTTCCAAGTGCAAGTCCACGCCTGATTTCAAGACGATGCTGCCCGAGAGGAAGCGGCCGCGCGGCACGATGACCCGGCCACCGCCGTCGGCAAAGGCTTGGTCGATGGCCGATTGGATTGACTTGGTGTTCATGGTTTTGCCATCTGGGACTGCCCCGGTGCTCAGGATGTTGTAATCCCGCGCAAGCAGCCAAGAATGCGCCACCAAGACCATCATGCCCGCGATGAGCCAAGCCTTTACCTTTTGTTGTACCATATTAGGTTCAATAATAGGAAATAATGCGCTCTGTTGGGCCAAACCTCATGGAGAATGATGCCCGATGGATTGGAGTCGCGCGATGCCTCGCAGCATGCGAGGAGGTCGCTCATCAAAAATATCTGACCCAAGGTCACCAAGCGTGAAACAAAACCCTGTGTTTAGCGTTTTGAATATAATATTAAACACGATGCGATGATGAAACGATACACCCTCCTCTTGATTCTTGCCTTGGTTTCACAGTTGCTGCCGGCACAACTCAAGGTTGTTGGCACCAATTACGACGCAGGCACGGGCCTGACAAGTGTCTTGCGCTGGAATGCCGACAATGGCGTCGTGACTGACTCCATTGCGACGGCCGTGCCGATCATCGC
>JANMIM010000401.1:0-9061 GCA_031375795.1 Bacteroidota bacterium | reverse complement strand
TGGAGCGTTTGCACGGGGAAATCGAGGTGAAGTCGAGCCTTGGTGCCGGCGCTGAATTTATTGTGAAACTGCCGATTGATGCTTGATCGCCTTGATTTCTGGATGGCCTGGACGATCAGGCGGCGCCAATTCCGCAAGAATGGCATGTTTTGAATGAGGGCGCGCTGCCGCATTTGAGACGGCGAGCTACCAAAGTAACCACACCAGTCCATGCAAAGGCAAATGCCGACCCGATGAGAATCTGGAACAATGCCACCATCAAGTTGCGGCAGGCAGTTGAAAAAAAATGGAAACCTTCGATCAAAAAAACCGGCCTGGCTACAGATCGAAAATCGTAAAGTTGTGGTTGGTGTAAATGCAGATGTCTGCGGCAATGGTGAGCGATTCCTCGACCATTTGCCGGGCATCCATGTGTGGCGCATGACGCTTGAGCGCAAGCGCGGCCGACTGCGCATACATTGCGCCTGAGCCGATCGCCATCACATCGTTGTCGGGCGAGAGCACGTCGCCCGATCCACTCACGATCAGGCCTTCCTCCTTGTTCATCACAATCAACATGGCCTCCAAACGGCGCAGGTACCGGTCGGTGCGCCAGTCTTTGGCGAGCTCGATGGCTGCGCGGCGCAAGTTGGAGCGATACATGTTCAGCTTCTCCTCCAGGCGCTCGATGAGCGTGAAGGCATCGGATGTGCTGCCTGCAAAGCCGACCAAGATGTCGCCTTCCAGTTTGCGCACCTTTTTCACATTGCTTTTGGCGACGGTCGTACCCATCGTGGCTTGGCCGTCTGCCCCGAGTGCAAACTTGCCGTTGTGATAGATACCGAGGACGGTGGTCGAATGGATCTTTTCTATCACTTCTTTTGGCGATCGCGCACGCTGTGCTGATTGTTGTGGGTTTCAAAGGCGTAGACCTCGCCAAAGTTGGCGTTGCGCTTCTTGCGAAGGAAGTCCAAGCGGCCTTTGAGGTCCTGCACCTCGATCAAGAGCTTGCTCTTGTCATAGATGGCCTCGGCACGTGTGCGGAAATTGAAGTCGTAGTCCGCGCTCATCACGATGGCCTCCTCGGGACAGACATCCTCGCAAAATCCACAGTAGATGCAGCGCAACATGTTGATTTCAAAGGTTTCGGGATAGCGCTCCTTGGGATCCTCGGTCTCGGAGGCCTGCATGCTGATCGCGAGTGGCGGGCACGCGCGGGCACACAAGCCACAGGCGACGCAACGCTCTTGGCCCAGCTCCTTCACCAGCACCGGGCGGCCGCGAAACTCCGCACCCAGTACAGGGCGCTCTTCGGGATACCGGATGGTGACCTTCTTACGAAACATATGACCGAACGAGAAGGCCATTCCCTTGAAAATCTCGGGAAAGTACATCTTGTGCATAAAGTTGAGGTCGCGTTCGCCCTCTTTTCCGCCTTGGATACCCATATTTCCGAACTTGGAATTATTTAACGATTCCCTACAAAGTAAAACAAAAAAACTAAGAAATTTGTTTGGTGACAAGGCTTCCGTGGAATTTGGTGGAGCTAATTTGCGTGTTCGTTGTCGAAGCAATTGAAGGCCATGAAGGATCTCAAATACTTTTTTTTGCTTTCTCGGCCCCTCAACGTGCTCATCACCTTGATTGCCTTTGCACTAGCGGCCCACATTGCCCAGGGTGACCTGCGCTTCTGCCTGCAAGACCCACAGTTCTGGTACGGTTGCCTTGCATTGACCGTCATCACCGCCACCGGCTATTGGGTGAATGACGCGTTTGATTTTAAGATCGACCGTGAAAACAAGCCACGCAAGGTCATTGTCAATGCCCAACTCAGCGTGAAGAAAGTCCTCTCGGCCTATTTTGCCACGGTCACACTCGCCCTGGGGCTCTCGTTTTGGTTTCAAGAACTCACTTTGTTTGCGATCAATGCCGGCGCGGTCGTGCTGCTGTTTCTTTACGCTTGGCTCCTCAAGCGCACCACCGTCGTCGGCAACATTGTGATCGCGCTCCTCACAGCCCTGGTCGTGTACTACGCCGCGCTCATGTATGTGCCGCGCACCGCGGTCATGTGGTTGATCTTATTTGCCTTTGAGATCACTTTTATCAGGGAGGTGGTCAAGGACGTCGAGGACATCAAGGGCGACCTGAAGTTCAAGCTGCAGACGTTACCGATCAGGATTGGGATCCAAGCGACCAAGTACGTGTTGATGGTCAGCTACCTCGTTTTTGTGATGAGCTGCTATGCCCCCTTGCTCGAGGGCCTGTTGCGGAACCATACCTTCAACTGGTCCTATTTCCTCGGTTCCTTGGTCTTTGTCCAGATCCCCAGCGTCTACCTCATGCTGAAACTGCGCCATGCGGAGCAAGCGGCCGATTTTGCCTGGCAAAGTAAGTGGCTGAAAGGACTCATTTTCACTGGAATGCTCAGCATCTTGCTGTCACTCTAGGAAATATCTCTCAAAAAAGAAAGCCGCCTGACATTTTGTCAAGCGACTTTCCTACGCTGATTGATTGATTTTGAAGATTTTGCATCTCAGAGGTGTCGGGAAAAGGGGGCATCCAGATCGCCCGGAGCCGTAGCTCCGGGCATCACCTGAATAACGATTGAAATAAAATTACCCAATAAGTCTGAGAGAACGTTGACGAATGCCAGCACTTATGCACGGCTATTGACCAATTGCTGATTGACTGAGACGAAGTTGCACGTTAGTTTTGAGATATGCAAGAAAAATCAATAAAAATATAAAAAAATATTACCGACTTCCTTGTTTCATGGCGGATGCGTGGTTGAAAAGTGGGGAATAGGGGCAATGGGTGGCTTTTTTGGCGTTTCTCCCAGCGCTCACAGGAGGGCAAAAAAATTTTGCTTCACGAAGTGATTGATGTAAGAAAATGAGGGATTAGTTGCTAGGCGCGCTGGCGCTTCACGTAATTGGGATCGGGGTTCTCGACAAAGAGCTTCGAATTCAACCCGCGGAGGTAGTAGCCTCTGCCATCCCATTGCCTGCGACGTGGATTTTCCTTGCAGGCCGCCGAGCAGCAGCCCTCCATCGCATTGGCACATGCTTCGCAGACCAGAAAGTGGGCGTTGCAGTCGGGGCTCGCACAATTGATGTATTTCTCCGTTTGGGTCTCGCAGATCAGGCAATGCCCGATCGCATCGGGATTGACCTGGTTCACCGGCACCACGACGCGCTGGTCAAACACATAGCAGGAACCTTCAAAATCCTCGCCGCCGACCTCGTGTCCATAACGGATGATGCCGCCATGCAATTGGTAGACGTGCTGGAAGCCCTCCTGCATCATGAGGCGCGACACTTTCTCGCACTTGATGCCACCGGTACAATACGTGTAGATCTTCTTGTCCTTGTAGGCCTCCAGCTCAGCCAATTTGGCCGGCAATTCCCTGAAGTTCTCGATGTCCAGCGTGAGTGCATTTTTGAAGCGACCGACTTCATGCTCATAGTTGGAGCGGGCATCGAGGATCACGATGTCGGGGTCGTCGGACTTCATGATTTCCAACCATTCAGCGGGCTCCACATAGTTGTCTACCGGCACGGTCATGTCCAGGTTCGACAACCCCAGGTGCACGATTTCGTTCTTGACGCGCACATGCAGCTTGAGGAAGGTATGGCCTTGTACCTCGTCGATCTTGAATTCGGTGGCATGAAAAATGGGATGGCGCCTCATCCAATCCATGTAATGTTGCGTGGCCTCCCAAGTGCCGCTCACGGTGCCATTCAGACCCTCACGCGCAAAGAAGATGCGGCCCAACAAACCGGAGGATTGGCAATAGGCCTCGGTCTCGTCCCGTGCCGCTTGCGGGTCGGCGACCGGTACGAAGTTGTAGTAGAGCAATACGCGGTAGGGCTGCTCTGTTGCCAATGGGGTGGAGGCATCTTCAATCATTGGCGCAAAATTATACAATTTTCAAATCGCAACGATGACATTGGTCAATTGCTGTTGCATTCCCGGCAGCGCTGCGCCTCGGATTTTTGGCCAATATACATCTGGCGCAAGCCCGATCGGCATGCACACATATATATAGTGTGTCACATGGCACCCGACAAGCGAGCACGCACGTGACCCGATGACCTCCAGCGAATGCGCATAGGTATTCCATGCTTGTCCAAAACCAGCGAACTCGACCGCTTCCTTGGGGCAAACGAATCCCATGCGCCATCGGCGCGTGGTCATTTTCATCAAAAATCGGCTCGTTCTCAATCTATACACTCGGGGCCGCGCTGGATGACCGTTCTCAGGAGCCATCTTTTCCCAGGCTGGGCCCGTGCCGGGTCTTTGGTGTCCGACGGCAGCTGCGAAAGGAAGATAGGGATCAGGTGCAGCGCCTCAGTCAATCCAAGCGAGCAATCAATTGCTCGACCTCGGTCTTTGGATGCTCAATGTACGCATATTCCACAAACGGTGTTGCAACCTGCTATGCACATGTTCGTTTTGGAGTGTAGATTGTAGGCTACGACGGTGATTCCTGAATCAAATTGCAGATAGGTGGCCCATTTGCTTAATTTTGGGCATGTCTATGTTGCACCAAAATCGACTTTGCCTTGGCATTTGCTTCTGGGCGGTCTCGTGGCTGTTTTTTACACCTTTGCAGGCGCAAAACGGCGCTCAAGTTTCCGATTCCTTGCTGGCAAGTCCCAGTGCTCCCCGAGGGGGAGGCAGTGTAGGATCGGCGCCACTGGACGCGCTGGACTTCATGGAGACCGGCAAGCACCTCTTCAGTCTGGCGTCGCCCTACGATGCCGTCTTGACGCACTTGTATTTCCTCAAGGAGTCGAGTTACCATCCCGACTCGGCAGCGATGGTGCTCAACATTCAGGACCCAAGTGGCCTCGAAGCCCAAGAGAAGGCCGTGATGCTGTTGCAGTTTCTCGACGGGGCAGGCTATTTCATCGACATCGACGCCTTGCCCAAGAACCCCGACTACGTCGACAGCGCGACCCTGCAACACAAGTTCGTATTGATCAGAGCCGAACCGGAGATCTTCCTCTACAAGAAGGACCGGGGTTGGGTCTACTCGTGGACCACGGTGCAAGCCATCGATCGCCTACACCACAACATCTATCCTTTTGGGACCCTGAAGTGGTTGCCGCAATGGAGCCAAAAGCAGTTGCCCATCGGCATCAAGTTGTGGCAGGTGCTGGGAATCTTGGTCTTTGGCCTGTTCACTTACCTCCTGCACAAGCTCCTGACCAAGCTCATCGGGTCGATCTTGCAGTCTTTTCTGGAACGCAAGATCAAAAATGGACATACGCTCGGGATTTTCACGAAGGCTGCCCGGCCACTGAGCCTTCTCATCCTGTTCTTTACGCTGAATGTCTTTTTTCCCGTCTTGCAATTCCCGCGATCGGTCAATCAATGGGTCGTCACCGCTTTGCAGGTCATGATCCCGATCTATGCGATGCTGCTCGCGATGCAGCTCATCAACCTGCTCATGGCCTATTTTGAGGGACGTGCCAATGCGACCGCCAACAAGCTCGACGACCAACAAAATCGACGATCAGTTGGCCCCTCTGGTGCGCAATTTGCTCAAGGGCATCACGATCATTGTGACGCTGGTGGTGGTCTTGAAGCGCTTGCAGGTCGACATCACCGCCGTGATCGGGGGGGTGGCATTCGGTACATTGGCTTTTGCTTTGGCGGCCCAGGACACGATCAAGAACCTGTTTGGCTCGGTGGTCATCTTTCTCGATCGGCCCTTCAAGATCGGGGACTGGATCGTGATCGGCGACAGCGAGGGTGTCGTGGAGGAGGTGAGCATCCGCTCCACGCGCATCCGCACCTTTGCCAACTCCCTGATTTCCATCCCCAACGGCAACATTGCAGCTGCCGCCGTCAACAACATGGGCGCGCGCGTCTACCGGCGCTTTGTGACGCGGGTGGCCTTGCACTTCAACACGCCTACCGATCTGGTCGAGCTCTATGTCGAGGGCTTGCGGGAGATCGTACGCAATCATCCTGGCACACGCAAGGAGGCCTTTGAGATTCACTTTGATAACATCACAGACTCCTCGCTGCAGGTGATGATCTATGTCTACTTTGAGGTGCCTACCTGGACGCAGGAACTGGAGGGAAGGCAGAGCCTTCTCATCTGCGCACTGGAACTCGCCAAGCGGCAGGGCATCCTCTTTGCTGCCGACAAGACAGCCACCGCCTCACCCATGGGGCCCGATGGCTCGGATCCCGCCAAGTCTGGGCAGTACCTCGAGCGTGCAAGGGTCGCCACGGCTGCATACATCAAGGAGTTTACAGAGAAAATCGGGTCCGCCAAGCAGAGAACGGAGCAGGTGATCGAAGGTTCAGACGTGAATTCCGACCAGGGTTGACCTGGAAATCGCCCGAGTATCCTCAAAAACGTAATTTTTTTCCAGGGCTTGCTTCGGAGGGATTTTTCATTCCTCTGGGGCAGCTTGACGCGAATTGGCCACGTGGCAGGGGAGATGTATCGGCTGAGAAAACATTTGGTGGAGTTTGGGAAAAGCCCTATTTTTACCTCAGAAGATAGGAAAATACAGTTTTCCCGGCAAGTTTGACTCGTGCTTGCCAGACATTTATTGGATTTGGGAATTTCGCATGGATTTGCGACTGATATTTTCATGATTTATTTTCAAATGATCCAAAAATCTTACATCCCGCGAAAAATTGAATTTTTTTTCCAGAGACAATTTTTAGGGCGATTTGTGGGCTTTGAGTCTCCTTTTCTTGCTAAGAGGCGTGAGCTTTTTTGTAGCGCGTTTGAATCCATGATTTTCACAAAATATGGTCTCTGATTCAATTTGCATGCGTTTCGCGACAGCAATGGTCTTGGACATTTGGAAGATACTCGCTGTATTTGGCTTCCTAAATTCAGTGTGGCTTGCAAGAGGCGACTTCGGATCCAACAGGGTGTCGATTCAGTGAAAATGGGGCTTTTTTCCTACTTGGTTTTTTTTCGGGGTCGAAAATCGGATTTGCTTTTTTGAAAATCGTTTACAGATATTTGCAGAGAACTCGTAGAATAGAACTCGTAGAGTAAAACTCGTAGAATAGAACTCGGTAATTCGTATTTGTCTGAAGTTGATTCAAGAACTCGTTTAAGAAAATTTTGCTGTTATCTGTTGCCCGATGGCGCGGATCATTGCGTAGAACTCGTTTGTTTTTTTTGATATAGAGAACTTTTAGTAAAAAATATTCGATCACATCGAGCAGCATAATATTATGCTGCCCGGCAAAGAAGTATTGACATGACCCAAAGAGAGCTCGTACCATGTGCTGCTTGCGGCAGTCACAACTATGATTTGTACCCAGTGCATTTAAATAGTTGGTTGCCACAGAATTACAATTACTCGAAGTGCAATGAATGTGACTTTGTGTACGTGAATCCTCGCCCATTGCCTGAGGAGGTGGAGGAAATTTATTCAGCTCACACCAATCCTTTTGACCAGGAGGAATATGAAGGGCTGGATGTTGAGCGCGAAACACTCGAACGGCTGGTGCTTCGTCTGAAGAAGGAGATGCCCTCCGGAACCATGCTGGAGATGGGTTGTGGACGCGGGGATTTCTTGAAAATCGCTCAGGATCACGGATATACGGTTGCTGGATCCGATCTTTCGACGGCTCCAAGCCCCTATCCAGACATCCCGATTTTTCAAGGTTTTCTCAAGGATGCCAATTATCCCACTGAGCAGTATGACATCATTGTCACCAGAAATACCTTGGAGCATATTTATGATCCAAATGAAGATATCAGGGAACTGAACCGCATTTTGAAGCCTGGAGGGCTGCTTTATGTCAAGGTTCCCCACGTGAAATATGAGGAAGGCTGGCGTTGCAAGGCGTTTTTTGGGTTCAAATCCCTTTTCACGCCACCGGTGCACCTGAACCACTTCGCCACTGGTACCCTCAGCAAAATCCTCAAGCGCAATGGCTTTGAGGTCGTCTCGTGGGAAAGTGAAAAGCCCTCAAAATCAAAGAGTAAGCTCAAGAATGCAGTGCTCAGCACGGGCTACGCCGCCATCGATGCGATGAAGGTTACCTCGTTTGGAAAGCTGTTTCCCAAGCCCGTGCTCTGTGTGTTGGTACGCAAAGTAGGCGTGCCTGCTTATGAAATCGAAAATACCATCCCAATCCGCGAGCCACTTCGTGCGGTTCAGGAGGAGTTGGTCGCAAAAAGCCGCGAATCCGTCAAGGAGCAGCAGCTCACTGCGTAATAAAAATATTACTGGCACCGTTCTTTTGTCCGTTTTGCCAAGTGTGACCGTCTCGGAGTGCTCGCCACTTTTGTGACACAAAGTCGCATTGATCGAATATTGGCAAAATGTGTCGATAAGGCCCCTTTCCAACGAGTCTGATCGTCGCCGGAATCGTGAGCGCCTTCGGGGAAGTACGAGTTCTCTATATCTATACACTAATGAAGCCTGGAGCTCCCCGCTCCGGCTTCATTTTTTTTTGTGTACAGGCAGCTGCATTCTCTCCCGATCCTTCCCAGTGACCCAATACTCATCCTTACCCACCTTCTCGCGGGCATTGCCATTCGGAAAGCAAATCCGCCCATGGGCAGATAGCCAGCTGCCCGATACGGCCGGCGACGATGATTAGAAGATTTAGTTGTGCCGAAACAGCAATGGGAAGCGACATGCCCTCAGCGACCTGCGGCATAGCGCGCGTGGTGCGCCTCAAAATCCGCAATCGTCAGCGCAATGCCTTCCTTCAAGCCAATTTGATGGTGGAAGCCCAAAGCATGCAGCTTGCTTACATCCAGCCATTTGCGGGGCGTGCCATTGGGCTTGCTCGTGTCCCACTCGATCTCACCTTGGTAACCGATCGCGCCTTGAATGGTCTCAGCCAATTCCTTGATCGACACATCCTCTCCCGTGCCGATGTTCACAAACCCCGGCTCGTGAAAACTCTCCATCAAATACAGGCAAGCTGCCGCCATGTCGTCCACGTGTAGGAACTCCCGTTTGGGGCTCCCGTCACCCCAAAGCGTTACAGATGCGGCGCCAGTTTGCTTGGCCTCCCAAAACTTGCGGATCATGGCCGGCAAGACGTGGCTGGCTTGCAAGTCATAGTTGTCGTTGGG
>JANMIM010000355.1:0-10075 GCA_031375795.1 Bacteroidota bacterium | reverse complement strand
GGACCGTGCAGACCTTGCAGCTGCATATGAATTCAAGCGCACGGTCGATCCTGCCATTGGTCGCGTACCCAAGGAAAGATTGCTTGACGCAAAGGCATACACCGAGCGGCTTCTCTATGCCAACAAGACCACAGCAGCGATACCCGGCGTGCAATGGGTCGAGCGCGGTCCTAGGAATGTCAGCGGCCGCACACGTGCCATCTTGGTCGACCCCAATACCGGATCGGGCCTCAAGGTGTTTGCTGGAGGCGTGGCTGGCGGATTGTGGGTCACCAACGACATCTCTGCGAATCCACCAGCCTGGACGCCCATCAATGACCTCATGTCCAATATGGCCATTTCCAGCCTGGCTGCCGACCCCTCCAACCCCCTGGTGATGTATGCTGGCACGGGTGAGGGATATTTTAACCTGGACGCCATGAGTGGGGCCGGCATCTTCAGATCGTTGAACGGCGGCACAACATGGACACAGCTTGCGGCCACCAACAATGCCAATTTCTTCTATGTATTTCGCATCGCGGTCAATTCCACAGGCATCATCTTGGCGGCGACCTCGACCGGCTTGCGCCGCTCGGCCGACGGAGGCGGGACCTGGACCAAGGTTTTGGGCACAGGTCTTGGCATCACGGGGGCAGTCTCCAATAGATGCTACGACGTCGACATCGCCGCCAATGGCGATGTCTATGCCTCCCTCGATGGCTCGGTACACAAAAGCACCAATGCAGGTGTCACCTTTGGCGCAGCACAGACCTTGCCGATCGCGGTCGGCCGCGTGGAGCTCGCCTGCGCACCCAGCGACGCCAACTATGTCTACGCAGTCTGTGAAAACGGCAACGTCGTCGCAGGCTTCCTGCGCACGATCAATGGTGGCACCACGTGGACCTCGCGCACCGAGCCTGCCGATGCCGACCCAGGCGTAGGCGCCACCGACATGTCGCGTGGCCAAGCCTGGTATGACCTGAGCATCGCGGTCGATCCGCTCAACCGTGACCGCCTTTTCACAGGTGGGGTGGATCTTTTTGGATCCACGGATGGCGCCGGCACCTGGACGCAAATCGCCCACTGGTATGGCGGTTTCGGATTCCAATACGTGCATGCAGACCAGCATATCGCCCTTTTTCAGCCGGGTAGCTCGACGGTCGCCTATTTTGGACACGATGGCGGCATTTCCCGCACGACCAACGCCAATGCCGTCACCCCGACCATCGCGTTCAAAGGCGACAATTACAACGTCACGCAATTCTACGCCTGCGCCATCCATCCCACGGCCCTTACCGATTATTTCCTCGCGGGCGCTCAAGACAACGGCTCCCAGCAATTCAGCAGCGGAGGGATGAACAATACGGTCGAGGTCACGGGCGGCGACGGCGCATTTTGCCACATTGACCAGGACCAGCCGCAGTTTCAGTTTACGGCTTATGTGCAAAATGACTTTTACCGCTCCACCAATGGAGGTGCTTCCTTCACCAATATCACGACCTCGGGTGGCCAATTCATCAGCCCGACCGACTATGACAACGTGGGCAACAAGTTGTACATGTGCGATGGCAACAACAACTACCGTCGCTGGGACGACCCACAGACCGGGGCGACGTTTGTCCAAGTTCCTGTCGCAGCCTTCGGCAGCGACGTCGCCTGCGTGACCGTGTCGCCCAATACCGCCAACCGTGTGTTTTTTGGCATCAGCAATGGCCGCGTCTTCAGGGTAGACAATGCCCATACCGGTGCTCCTGCGGCGACCAATATTTCGACGGGGTTGCCGGGCGGCAACCCGAGCTGCGTCGAGGTCGAGATCGGAAACGACAACCACCTGCTGGTCGTCTACAGCAACTATGGCGTGAACAGCGTCTGGGAAAGCATCAATGGCGGGGCAGCATGGACATCGGTCGAAGGCAACCTGCCCGACATGCCGATCCGCTGGGCCCTCTTCAACCCCAACAATACCGACCAAGCCATGATCGCCACCGAGCTGGGCGTCTGGACCACCGACAACCTCAATGGAGGCGCAACCAACTGGGGCCCCTCGAACACTGGTTTCGTCAACACCCGCATCGACATGCTGCAAATGCGCACATCTGATAAGTTGGTGATCGCCGCCACCCATGGCCGGGGGCTCTATTCATCGGATGCCTTCACCAACCCCACAGCACTTTTCTCCGCCAACAAGCGCGTGCAGTACATCGGCATGCCGATCCAGTTTACCGACAATTCCTACCGCGCCACCTCTTGGGCATGGACATTTGGGGATGGTGGCACCTCCACAGCCCAGAATCCAAGCTATGCATACTCCGTCCCAGGTCTCTACAACGTGACCTTGACCATCAACGCAGGCGCATCCTCCCTGACCAAGAACGGCTTCGTTCAGATCTTGCCAGATATGGGCACGCCCTACGCACCAGCGGCGGGTGGCAATTTTGAGTCGCCCAACCAGTTGCATTTCGGACCAGAAAACGTGGTGGGCACCGACTGGGAACGCGGCAACAGCGCTGTCGCTGGCAAGAGTGGATTTACCTCCGCCTCCAATGCTTGGGTCACCGGCCTCGTCGGCAACTATGCCGACAATACCCGCGCGGAGCTCTATTGCCCCAACTACAATTTCACAGCTGCCGGGGCGTATACCTTGCGTTTCCAGACAAAATTTGCCACCGAGGCAGGATTTGACGGCTTTCGTGTGGAATCCAGCACCAACAGAGGGGTCTCCTGGAGTCCTGTGGGCACCGCTGTGCTTGCAGGCTGGTACAACAATGCCAACAATGCCGGATCAGGCGTATTTCCTGCCAACCAAGCCTGGTTTTCTGGCTCGCAGGCAGCCTACGCGCTCAAGACATTTGACGTGAGCTTCCTTTCCGGCAACCCCAATGTCGCCTTCAGGTTTGTCTTCGGGTCAGACGTCAGTGTCTTTACCGGTGGCGCGGCGATCGATGATTTTGAAATCCTGGGGCCATTCAACTCGGCCGGCCTGCCGGTCTCCTGGTCGCCGCTGTACGGGGCCTGGACGGGGGAGAAGCCCAACCTGAGCTGGACTACTTATGACGAGATGAATACGAAGGGATTTGGCGTCGAGCGCTCGGTCGATGGGATCAGCTTTGACGAGGTCGGTTTTGTGGATGGTCAAGGCACAAGCTCCGAAACCTTGAAATACCTGCACCAAGATGCGACCGCGGTGGCCGATCATTACTTCTATCGCCTGCGGCAGGAAGATTTGAACGGCAACTTCAAGTTTTCCAACACCGTCGAACTCACCCGCGGCCAAGGCATGGTCGGCATCACCAAAATATACCCCAGCCCATTTGAGTCTTCCCTGACCGTGGAGCTCTCCAGCCCCGGCAACGGCATGGCCGATGTCGCGTTGTATGACCTCTCGGGCCGCATCGTGCGGGAATACAAGGGCCTCTCGACAGCTGGAGACCTGATTTCCATCGATGCCCCCAACCTCGCCACGGGCACCTACATGTTGCGCGTCACGGTCGGCACCGAGACGACAACCAGGAAAGTCGTCAGGCTCTAAGGGATTTTCCTTCAGTTGCACCTGCCATGCTTGTCGCGAGCGTGGCAGGTGCTTCGTTTTTGCATGCCATTGCTTGACTTATGCGATCGGAGCGGTTACTTTTACGCATCCTTGGTGGCATTTGAGACAGCTTATTTCCATATCACTCGTCTTACTCATTGTATTTCAATGCATGGGCTACCTCTGGTTGCACCAATTGCAGTTGGAAATGTGGCGTCATGCGCAGTGGGAGGAGCTGGAGGGGCGAATGGAGGCCGAGGGTGAGTTCAAGGGGGCCATCACCTTGACGATTGCCGATCTCGATGCGCTGGAGTGGGAAAACGAACATGAATTTCGCTACCACGGCGAAATGCACGATGTATTGGGCAAGCGGAAATTGTCGGATGGCAAGTGGGAACTGCGCTGCATCGCAGACGATGAAGAAAGCGAGATGAAAGCCGGTTTTGAGGCGATGGTCGGGGGGAATGAAAGTGAGGCGGGACGGTTGCCGGCCGGCATCAACGTGCGGATGTCGCTGCAATCCTACCTGGACCTCGAAACAATAGACCTGCCATCCCTGCAAGTGGTGGTCGTCGATCTCCCTGTCGGCGACTGGCAGATCGGTGTGGCGCCATCCATCGCCCCAGACGAGCAGCCGCCAGCGGCGGCTTGAATCATTCACCCGCATTTGATTGGCCATGGCGCGGCTCGCTCTGATTCCGAGCGGCGCCAATGCAATCGTTTGCCTTTTTGGGCTGTCTGGCATTGGGATCAATGCCCGGCAACCGTTTGATTCAATTCATCCAAGGGACAATACACATGAAAAAATACATATTGACGGGCCTGCTCCTGTGCCTCGGCGAGCTCGCATGGACACAAATCATCCGTGTGAAAGACGTCAACACGATGGCGCCCTTGGCCCACGTGACTGCATTCTGCAAGTCGGCAAACTCGACGCGTGAACTTGGCAAGACCGATGCCAAGGGTCAGATCGACATCAGTGGTGTCGATGACAAAGACAGCCTGATTTTCTTGGCTCCCGGCTTCCTGACAGTATTCGAATCCGCAGCCAGTCTGAAGGGTAGCCAGGAGGTCCTCCTCTTTCAAAACACCTATTCCCTCGACGACATCGTCGTCTCGGCCAGCAAGTTTGAGGAGAAGCGCAAGGACATTGCGCAGCCCGTGGAGGTGATCCGCGCGAAGGATATGGCCTTCCAAAACCAGAGCACGATGGCCGATGTGATGCAAAGCACTGGCAATGTGATGGTGCAAAAAAGCCAGCTCGGCGGTGGCAGCCCGATCATTCGTGGATTTGAGACCAACAAGGTCTTGATGGTCGTGGACGGCGTGCGCATGAACAATGCCATCTACCGAGGCGGTCACCTTCAGAACATCATTACCCTGGACAACACCGTGATGAACAAGGTCGAGATCCTCTTTGGGCCAGGTTCCACGGTGTATGGCAGCGATGCCCTGGGAGGCGTGATGTCATTCTACACCAAAAACCCGACGCTCAACACGCAAGCCGGATTGCTGGTGAAGGCCAATGCATTTGCTCGCTATGGCACAGCAGCGGGGGAAATGTCTGGCCATGCCGACGTGAGCTTGGGTGGCCAGAAATTGGGTTCGCTCACCAGCGTGACCTACTCGCAATTTGGCAACCTGCGGCAGGGCAGTCTGCGCAATCCCTTCTACGGCAGCTGGGGCGCACGCACTTGGTACCAAACCCAGATCGGCGGCATCGACAGCATGGTCGTGAATCCAGATTCCAATGTGCAGGTCGGCTCGGGCTACTCGCAATACGACATTCTGCAAAAATTCACCTTCAAGCAGAGCGAGTGCATGAGCCATGGACTCAATCTCCAGTTCAGCAACTCCAGCGACGTGCCCCGTTACGACCGTCTCACGCAGATGAGCGGCGGCAAGCCCAGATTTGCCGAGTGGTACTACGGCCCTCAGAAGCGGCTGTTTGGATCCTATACCTTGAACCTGAAGGCCGACAAGGGCTTCTATGACAATGGCCGCATCATCGTCGCCTACCAAAACATCGAGGAGAGCCGCAACGACCGCCGCTTTGGCAGTGACAACTTGAATCACCGCATGGAGCAGTTGCACATCCTCTCCCTCAATGCAGACTTTGCCAAGAAATTCAAGGCCAATGAGTTGCGCTATGGATTGGAGGGCACCTACAACATCGTGAACAGCACTGCCGAGCGCGAGCATGTGAGTACGGGCGAGACGGTGCCGCTCGATACCCGCTACCCCAACGGCGGCTCCACGATGCAGTCGATCGCGCTCTATGCCACCCACAGCTGGGAAATCATCGAACACAAGCTCATCCTCAACGATGGCTTGCGCATGAGCAATGTGGGCTTGAATGCCAATTGGTCCGACACGACATTCTTCCCATTTCCCTACAAGTCGGTCACCCAAAACAACACGGCCCTCAACGGTAACCTTGGCTTGGTGTACATGCCGGGTGCAGCATGGCGATTTACCCTCTTGGGTAGCACCGGCTTCCGCGCCCCCAATGTCGACGACCTCTCCAAGGTCTTTGAGTCCGTGCCCGGCAATGTCATTGTCCCCAATCCCGGCCTCAAGCCCGAGCGCACCTACAATGTCGACCTAGGCATCAGCAAGACCATCGCCAACCAAGTGACCATCGGTGGAAACGCCTGGTACACCCTCTACCGCGACGCCATCACCACGAGCCTGGGCAAGTTCAATGGACAGGACTCGATCATCTACGATGGGCAGCTGAGCCAAGTCACCACGAGCGTGAATGCCACCGAGGCTTACTTGTATGGGGCGAGCGGCTATGTGGCCTTCGAATTCGATGAGCACTTCCGCTTCACCAATACCATTAATTACACATACGGCCGCCTGAAAACCGACACGACCGACTACCCGCTCGACCACATCGCCCCGCTGTTTGGGAAGAGCAGCCTGCAGGTGAGCCTGAAGAAGCTGCGTGGCGAGTTTTTTGTGTTGTACAGCGGTTGGAAGAGCCTCAAGAACTACAATTTGGTGGGAGAGGACAACATCGACAACGCTACGCCGCTCGGCATGCCTGCTTGGATGACCTTGAATGTGCGTGCAGCCTATCAAATCAACAAGTATGTGCAGGTGCAGGCGGCGGTCGAGAACATCCTGGACCAAAACTACCGTGTATTTGCCAGCAACATCGGGGCGCCGGGCCGTAATCTGGTTCTGACCTTGCGAGGGACATTCTGAGCCGATAGGCATTCCCTTTCGCCATTTTGAATAGGCGACGCTAGCCCATGCCATGGACGAGCGTCGCCTATCTCGTTTCCTAGGGCCATGTAAGCGCACGAACTAGTAGGTGGCGGTGGCCTCTAGAATCACCGTGGCATTTGGGCCTGAGGCAAGCCCTGCCGCTCATGCCCACTAGGTGTATGACGCGTGTGGGGCGGTCGGGCCTGCCTTTATCGCTTTGGTTTCCAAGGCTGTCGACAGATCCTGCGAATCGAGGTTGTCCTCGGATACCATTGATTTGTCAGCTGTGCGGTCGTGAGGGCATCTTGGGTGCAATATTGGTGGGGCTTTTGTGGTATTTCCTCGTTGGACCGGCATGAAAATACGCCTCGAGGATCAGGAAGCGAATCGCAAATAGATGATTACTAGGCACGTAATTGATTGATAGGCAAGCTGGGCTTGCTGTTGAATGCTGGTGTAGAAAAGCATAGATAGTCTTACTTCTTGTGTTTGCTGTCTTCACCCTATTTGATGGCGGTAATTGTTGGTGAAATGCTGGTAATCCGATGGTTTTTCTCAGAAGTGCCTCGGTTGGCAGACGATTCTTCTGGATCGGGCTGTTTGGGAATTGGGCTATATTTAAGCCAATTGCGAGCTTTTCTGCTAATATTCGACGATGATCCCCGTTAATGGCCTTTCCATGAAGGGCTTGTGGTGAAGGGGTGGGGGATTTGTCGTGGTTTTGGGACTTGGATATTTTTTTTCGAATTTGCTTAGAAATCTTACAAGTTTAATGTAGCTTGCGACTGCAAACTCATTGCAAGGCTGCCTTCGGCAAGGCAGCAACTATGGAAGTCGTTTATTTATCAAATATTTATAATCAATGGAGAAGTGTAACACAAAAGCAACAAGCCAAGGGCAGCGATCCTTTGGGGGCATGGTCCCCAAGGTGCTGGCTTTGGGTGCCCTCTTCATGCTGATGTCCTTGGCGATGATGGCCAGCCACTTTCGTGGCGGCACCATCACTTGGACTCGCGTGACGGGGCGAACGGTGACATTCACATCAGTGCACTCATGGCGCACTGGTCAGGGGTCGCCGCAAACGATCAACTTTGGAAACGGTACATCGGCTTCCGACAACGCCGTGCTCGTGTCGTCATCTGGCGGCTACGACACATGGCGCGGTACGGTGACCCGCACCTACGCCTCTGATGGTCCATTTACCGCATTCTACAGCGGTTGCTGCCGCATCAGTACGTTGCAAAATGCAGCAGACGACAGCTACCGTGTGGAAACGATCGTCTGCCTCACTGGCAACAACAACTCACCCGTGACCTCGGTGCCTGCTGTGATCCAGATGGCTGCCACAGGCCAGACAGTTCAGCTCGGCGCAACCGATGCCGACGGCAACCCAGTGAGGTTTGTTTTCTCCTCCCTCGCGCAATCCGCTATTTCCCCCGGCCCGATGCCTCCTGCAGGCTTCACCCTGAGCAACAGCGGTGCATTGACCTACAATGGTTTGCAGGGCTACACCAACGGCATGCTCTTTTCGATCCAGGTGACCGTGAACGAGCTCGGCGCCTGCGGCGCCCTGGTGGTCGCCGACTTCATCGTCGAGATCGGTGGCACGAGCGTGAGCAATCAGCCTCCCGTTTGTACACTCAATGGTCCGACCAACTCCACGACAAGTCCCGGAACGGCTTTCAGTTTCTCCCTCACGGGCACTGACCCCAATGGCGGTGTCTTGACCGTAACCAACAGTGGCCTTCCTGCGGGAGCGACGCTTACACCGTCCTCCGGTACTGCGCCCCTGAACTTGACCTTCAACTGGACCCCTACGCTGGCCCAAGGCGGTCAGTCTTACCCGATCTCGGTGACCTTCACCGATCCACAAGGTGCAACGACATTTTGCACATTCACCGTGACCGTGCTCGTGGGTTGCGTGCCTCCTGTGATCACCTGCCCAGCCAACGTGACGGTGAATGCCGCCGCAGGCCAATGCGGTGCCAACGTGACCTATCCCAATGCCACTGCCACGGGCACCTCGCCCGTCTTCAACTACTCGCAGGCTTCGGGCTCATTCTTCCCAGTCGGCACGCAGGTCGTGACGGTCACAGCCAGCAATGGTTGCGGCAGCAGCACTTGCACCTTCTCGGTGACCGTCGTCGATGCCCAGGCCCCGACCATCAACTGCCCTGCCAACATCACCGTGAACAATGCCGCCGGCCTTTGCAGCGCACCGGTGAGCTACTCGGTGACCGGCGGCGACAATTGCCCTGGATCAGCCGTGACGCAGATTGCAGGCTCCCCAAGTGGTGCTTCCTTCCCTGTCGGCACCACGACCAATACATTTAGAAACACTGCAGCCAATGGCCAGACCGCCAATTGCACCTTCACGGTGACAGTGGTCGACGCCGAGGCGCCCACGATCGCTTGCCCAGCCAACATCAGCGTGAACAACGATCCGGGCTTGTGCAGCGGCACCGCCTCCTATTCCGTGGCTAGCGGCGACAATTGCCCAGGCTCCACGCTTGCCCAGACTGCAGGCTCACCCAGCGGCTCTGCATTTGCAGTCGGCACGACCACCAATACCTTTACCGTCACAGCCGCCAACGGCCAAACTGCATCATGCAGCTTTGACGTGACGGTCGTCGACAACGAGGCTCCGATCATCGATTGCAACGCTGCAGGCATCATCACCAGCCCCAACGGGTTCCTCAACGACGCGTCGTTGAACAATGACCCAGGTCTTTGCAGCGCGGTGTTTGCTTACACCAACGATGTGAGCGACAACTGCCCCAACTTCACCGAAGTGCAGACCGCAGGCTTGGCCAGTGGCTCGGCTTTCCCTGTCGGCACCACGACCAACACATTTGTCGTCACAGATGCAGCCGGCAATTCAACCGTGTGCTCCTTCAATGTCACCGTGGATGACATCGAGGCGCCTACCGTTTCTTGCCCAGGCCCGATCAGCGCAAACAACGACGCAGGTCTTTGCAGCGCGGTCGTGAACTACTCGGTTTCCAGCGGCGACAACTGCCCAGGTTCCTCCTTGGCACAGACTGCAGGCTCGCCTAGCGGCTCGGCATTCCCTGTCGGCACGACCGTCAATACCTTTACCGTCACAGCCGCCAACGGCCAGACTGCATCTTGCAGCTTTGATGTGACGGTGATCGACAACGAGGCTCCTATCATCGATTGCAACGCGGCAGGCATCATCACCAGCCCCAACTCTTTCCTCAACGACGCGGCGCTGAACAGCGATCCAGGTCTTTGCAGCGCGGTGTTTGCATACACCAACGATGTGAGCGACAACTGCCCGGGCTTCACCGAAGTGCAGACCGCAGGCTTGGCCAGTGGCTCGGCTTTCCC
>JANMIM010000335.1:0-12491 GCA_031375795.1 Bacteroidota bacterium | reverse complement strand
CAAGCGGCTGATGCTCTCGCAGCCCCTCGACAGTGCCTGCATCGTGATCTTGCCCGAGAAGGCACTTGCCCAACCGCTCGATGCACGGGGCATGCTGCGCAGCCGCCCCTTGGAGCCTCTCTGGGCCATCATCGATTCCTTTCATGTGCAGATCCTTACTGGATTGGAGGAATACGAAGACTTCAGCGATACCATCGAGGCCCCGATCAGTGCCCGCGAGGATTATCGGCTCATCGACGGCAAGCGGCAACTGGTCTACTCCGACCACTACAACAGCGCCTGGATCATGGGTGCCAACCGCAACACCCTCGTGTACCGCAAAGGCAAGCTCGTGCCCATGGTGGAGCGGGTTCCGTTTTTGCGTGGCCTGCGCGCGCTCACCTTCCTGCACATCAATCCAGCCAAGGGCATGCTCAGCTTTGGCAGACCCGACTCCCTGCACCTGCTGGAAACGCAAGACAGCGTGCCGACCAATGTGCTGATCTGCTATGAATCGGCGTTTGGGGACCATACGCGCCAAAAAACAGCCCTTGGCGCACAGTGGATCGCCATGATCACCAACGATGGCTGGTGGCGGCAGTCCTCGGGCTACGTGCAGCATGCAGGCATGAGCATCCTGCGCGCGATCGAAAACCGTCGCACCGTCGCCCGCTGCGCCAACAATGGCCGGTCGATGTTCGTGGATGCCACCGGGCAAGTGACGCAGGCCACCGATTGGGGCATCGAGGCGGTGATCAATGCTTCGATTCCCCTTTACAGCTACCAAACCTATTATGTGCGTCACGGCGACTACATCGGGAAGGTGGCCTGCCTGCTCACCGTCTTGCTGCTGGCATGGGGATCAGTGAGGCGGCTTGTGGCGAAATTCAAGAAAGTACCCGCCGAGAATGACGATTGAAAGCCGCAGCGCAATGCACGATCCAAATTTCTGCGATCCATGGCACTTGTTTCGGGCAATTGGGGCTATATTGCCCACTTTGCCGGGCTGGTATGCGCTTTGCATGCCTGCCGATCACACGGCAATTCTTAATTGATCGAGCATGCAGGATTTTCCAGAAATCTCAACCGCATTTGCAAACAATGTCAAGCGCATCGTCGCAGAGGCTGCCAAGTTCATCCAAGAGGAACGCAAGAACTTCAGCGATGACAAGATAGAGTTCAAGGGATACAACGATTTGGTTTCCTATGTGGACCGCGAGTCGGAGCGTCGGCTCACGCAGGCGTTTACCGCTTTGCTGCCTGATTCAGGTTTCATCCGCGAGGAGGGCGGCGACCTGCGGCCAGAGGCCGACTACCGCTGGATCATCGACCCGCTGGATGGCACCACCAACTTCATGCACGACGTGCCTGCCTACTGCATCTCGGTGGGCTTGCAATACAGGGGCGAAACGATCCTCGGCATCATCCATGATGCGCCACGGGGCGAGGTGTTTTTTGCGATCAAGGGCCAAGGTGCTTGGTTGGGGGAGCGCAGATTACAGGTGAGCAAACACGACCGTCTGGGCAATTCATTGCTCGGCACCGGGTTCCCGCATGCCAATGGTGGCGTGATGGATGACTATTTGGCAGCTATCAAGGCCTTTCTGGCAAGCTGTCATGGCATCCGCAGATTTGGTTCTGCCGCCCTCGACCTTGCCTATGTAGCATGCGGCAGACTGGACGGATTCTTCGAAATCGGCCTCAGTTCATGGGATGTGGCTGCCGGGGCCTTGATCGTGCAGGAGGCTGGCGGATCGGTGGTCGACTTCAAAGGTGGCAGTGGCTATCTTTTTGGCAAACAAATTGTAGCAAGCAATTCCGCGTTGCTGCCAGAAATGCTCCAAGTGATTGGGAAGCACCTGGCGAGCTGATTTTCGGGCTGGGTAATGGCCGTTTCCGGGAAGCCGGGAATCGGCTGGGCACATGCCACCGCTCGATTTCAAGCCCATTGTCCAAAATTTCATTAACTTCGTCGCGATTTTTTACTTCCATTCGATATGCTTAAACAGCTTCTTCAGAAAATATTCGGCAACAAAAAGGAAAAGGACATCAAGGAATTGCAACCTTATGTCACGAAGATCCTCGCCGAGTATGCCAAGCTTCGCAACATTTCAGATGACGATCTGCGTGGACGCTCAGACGTCTTCAGGGATCGCATCCAGAAGCACATCAAAGCGATCTCAGACGAGATTGCCGCCAAGAAAAAGCAAGCTGAGTCCACCGAGGATCTCGTGGCTTCAGAGCGGCTCTACGAGGAGGCTGAAAAGATGCGCAAGAAGCGCAACGAGCAGCTGGAGCAAGTCTTGATGGAAATCCTGCCCGAGGCATTTGCCGTGGTCAAGGAAACCGCAAGGCGCCTCACCGAAAACAAGGGCCTCACCGTCACGGCGACCGATTGGGACCGCGAGCTGGCAGTCAAGAAGCCCAATGTCGTCATCACGGGTGGCCAGGCATTCTGGAGCAACAAATGGCTCGCTGCGGGCGGCGAAGTCGAGTGGAACATGGTCCACTACGACGTGCAGCTCATGGGTGGCGTGGTTTTGCACTCCGGCAAGATCTCTGAAATGGCCACGGGCGAGGGCAAGACCCTCGTCGCGACATTGCCCATTTACCTCAATGCACTCACGGGCATGGGCGTGCACCTGGTCACGGTGAACGACTACCTGGCCCGTCGCGACTGCGAATGGAACGGCCCCTTGTTCCAGTTTCACAAAATCAAAGTCGATTGCATCGACTTTCACGAGCCCAACTCAGACGAGCGCCGTCAAGCCTACCTCGCCGATGTCACCTATGGCACCAACAACGAGTTTGGCTTCGACTACCTTCGCGACAACATGACCACCAATCCGGAGTTTTTGGTGCAGCGCGAGCACCATTTCTCCATCGTGGATGAGATCGACTCGGTGTTGATCGACGAGGCCAGGACACCGCTCATCATCTCGGGCCCGGTACCCAAGGGTGAGATCCATGAATTCTATGCCCTGAAGCCGCGTGTGGAGAAGCTCATGAAGGCGCAGCAGCGTCTCGTGACCACATTCATCGCCGAGGCCCGCAAGGTGCTGGAGTCACCCGACAAGGAAAAGGACAAGGAAGCCCTGAAAGAGGCCGGCCTCAAGCTGTTCCGTTCCCACCGGGGCTTGCCACGCTACAAGGCGCTGGTCAAGTTTCTCTCCGAGCCAGGCATCAAATCTGAGATGCTCAAGACCGAGGCGTTTTATATGCAGGACAAGAGCAAAAACATGCACTTGGCCGATGAGGAGCTTTATTTCACGATCGACGAGAAAAACAACCAAGTCGAGCTCACGGAAAAAGGCCGCGACCTGATCACGGGCGAGGGCGAGGATGCAGACTTGTTTGTGATGCCCGAGGTGGCAAGCCGCCTCACCGACATCGACCAAGACAGGTCGCTGGACGATGAGGAAAAAATGCGCCGCAAGGATGCATTGGCCCGCGAATTTGCAGAGAAGTCAGACCGCTTGCACACGATCAACCAATTGGTGAAGGCCTATACCCTGTTTGAGCGCGATGTCGAGTACATCGTGGACGAGGGCAAGGTCAAGATCGTGGACGAGCAGACGGGTCGTGTGCTCTCTGGTCGCCGCTACTCAGATGGCTTGCACCAAGCCATCGAGGCCAAGGAAAGCGTGACGGTCGAGGCCGCCACGCAGACGTTTGCCACGGTGACCTTGCAAAACTTCTTCCGCATGTACCACAAGTTGGCTGGTATGACGGGTACTGCCGAGACGGAGGCTTCAGAATTCTACGAAATCTACAAGCTCGATGTCGTGGTCGTGCCGAGCAACAGGCCGATCGTGCGCAAAGACGACGAGGACTTGGTGTTCAAGACCAAGCGTGAGAAATACAACGCGGTGATCGACGAGATCGAGCGCCTGCGCAAGGATGGCAGGCCGGTGCTCGTGGGTACGACTTCGGTCGAGGTCTCCGAGCTCTTGAGCAGGATGCTGCGGGTGCGCAAGATCGACCACAACGTCTTGAACGCCAAGCAGCACCAGCGCGAGGCCGAGATCGTGGCCGAGGCCGGTATGTCTGGCATCGTGACCATCGCCACCAACATGGCTGGCCGTGGCACTGACATCAAGCTGGGCCCCAATGTCAAGAACTCAGGTGGCTTGGCGATCATCGGTACCGAGCGCCACGAGTCGCGGCGCATCGACCGGCAGTTGCGTGGCCGTGCGGGTCGCCAGGGCGACCCGGGCAGCTCACAATTCTACGTCTCGCTGGAAGATGACCTCATGCGCCTCTTTGGCTCTGAGCGCATCAGCAAGATCATGGACCGCATCGGCATCAAGGAGGGCGAGGTGATCCAGCACTCCATGATCACCAAGAGCATCACCAATGCGCAAAAGAAGGTCGAGGAAAACAACTTCGCGATGCGCAAGCGCCTGCTGGAATATGACGACGTCATGAACAGCCAGCGCGAGGTGGTGTACCGCCGCCGCCGCAACGCCTTGTTTGGAGACCGCATGCGCTTGGACTTGGACACGATGCTTTGGGACGTCTGCTCCAAGATCGTGACCGAGTACTCAGACATGGGCGACCACGAGGGGCTGCAATTTGCTGCGATCCGCACGCTGTCGGTGGATCCGGGGATCAGCGAGTTTGAGATGGGCAAGCTTTCGCAGGAGGCCCTTACCGAACGCTTGTATGATGCAGCAAAGGCATTTTACAAGCGCAAGGCCAGCAACCTTGCTGCCACGACCCTGCAAGGGTTGGCCGGCATCAAGGAGCGCGACGCGCGCATCGAGATGGTCGAGATACCGTTTACCGACGGCACCCGCCGCACGCGCATCGTCGTGAACCTGAACCAAGCCCTCGCCACCAATGGGGAGGAAGTGCCACGCACCCTCGAGCGCTCCTTGATGCTCGGAGTGATCGACGACAAGTGGAAAAACCACCTGCGGGAGATGGACGAATTGCGCACCTCGGTGCAAAATGCTGTCTTCGAGCAAAAGGATCCGCTGGTGGTCTACAAGTTTGAGGCATACGAGTTGTTCCAGCAGGCACTTGCCGCGGTGAATGAGCAGGTGATCTCCATGATCTTCAAGGCCGACTTGGACCTGGGACGTGGGGAGCGCGAGCAAAAGATCGAGGAGACCAAGGTGCGCCGTGACGACTTCAGCAAAGTGAAGGCGACCCACGACAACAACTTGGAAGCCCAGCGCCGCGAGGCCACCAAAAACATGAGCACCAACGCTCCCGAGGATCGGCCCGAAAGGCCGCTGACCCGTGCCGAGCGCAGGATCCAAGAGCGCAAGGGTCCCAAACGCTAGTCCTTGCCGGGTTTTGTGGCATGGAATTGGCTTTCTTACAGCATGGCAGCGATGTATCCTAGACGATGTATCGCTGCCATCTACTGAAATCGCAGGATTTTTCAGATATTTGCATCGGATCACAGACGCCAAGTGCATGAAGTTCAATTGTGTTCAAAGATTTAGGGGGTATTTTTTGATGTTGCCTTTGGTTTTCCTCTGGGCCAATGCCGCCGTTGCGCAAAAGGAATCGGAGTCGGTCGACAAGTTTCGTGTCGTCTATGACTACACCGAGCCCAAGTTTCAAGACAATGGCAGCGAGGGGAGCGAAGTGCCGTTGCAGCCATCGATTTCCCCCGACTCCATGGGCGTCTATTATGACTATGACAACGGGTTGGCCGATTTGCTGGACCTCCACAAGCGCCGCAACTCCAGTGCGGTCGAGGGCAAGGGGTTCAGGATCCAAATCTATGCCGGCGGCAAGATGGAAGTCGCCAACGAGGCCAAGGCCGATTTTGTGCAAAGTTTTCGCGACTCGGGCATGGAAGTTTACAAAGACTGGAATACCCCCAACTTTTGGGTGCGGGTCGGCGACTTCCTGAGCCGCAACGAGGCCATGAGCCATTTGGCACAGGTGCGCACGGTGTTTCCAGACGCATTTGTGGTCGCAGACAAGATCAACATGCCCAAGTACAAAAAGCTCATCTCCCACGGCGCTGGCGAACACAAGGAGACGCGCCCGGAGATCCGCGAAAATTGATCGCATTGGATGGCGATGGAGGTCATCTAGCTATTTTTCCTAATTTGGCGGCATGACCTCAGCGTTGATGCCTTCCACCACCAAGGACAAGATTGGGTTTTTTATTTTTGCGGCATTGCCAGTCGTCTTTTTCCTGTTGTTTGGATTTGACGGGATGGATGCAGCCGACCGCGGATTCATCCCAGCATTTGCCTACCGCATCTTGGATGGACAGACCATTTACCAAGACTTCTATTACGTGAGGCCCCCCCTCACGCCCTACCTCCACACGTTTGAGATGGCGTTGTTTCCTGAGACAATGGAGATGATGGCCTATCGCTTCTTTTTTTATGTCTTCATGTGGTTTTCTGTGGTCCTGAGCATCCTTGCGCTCCGGCCGCATTTTGACTTTGGGAAGCTGGGTGTCTCGCCTTGGTTGCTCGGCTGCATCGGTTATGTGCTGGCCATCCACAACTTTTTTGCCGCGCCCTGGCATACCGTCGATGGCATCGTCTTCGCATCGCTCGGCATCTTTCTCATCAGTCGCGGTCCCAAGATGGGATACCTTGTGGCTGGACTTTTTTGCATGGGACTCGCAGCGATGGCCAAGCAACCCTTTGCCGTGGTGCCTGTGGGCGGCATCGCCTTGCTGTTTTGGTTGTACCCTTGGCGGCGGGCAGCCATTTCCACGGCTGCGACCCTTGCCTTGGCGGGGATTTGTTTCTTGGGCATCGAGCACTTGCTCAGCCCGGGATTCAGCTTTGCTGACAAAATGCGTGCGCAAACTACGGGTGTCACCTCCTTTTCAGAGATGAAATGGAGCGCCTTCAAATTGTACGTGCGGCCCGCAGTGGTGGCCATCGTGCCGGGAGGCTTGCTGTGGTACGTGCTCAAGCGTCGCATGAACCATCCCGCAGCCGCTACCGCCATGGGCGGGCTCGTGTTCCTCGGCATCCTCGTCATGGCGATCGGCCCACTCGTGACTACGGTCCTGGCAGACCAATTTGTGATGCCCAAGACTGGATTTTACCATGGCTTGCTCGCCTGTGGGGGCATGATCGCGCTGCTATCCATCTTGAAACGCGACCGTCCGGGACTTGGGATTTTGCTTACGATGCTTTTGGTTTCTTGGGCGAGCAGCGTGTCCTGGGGATATGCTTCGCCGGTATTGTATTGTTTTCCCTCCATTTTTGCCCTCGCCTACTTCGCGGGCATCGTCGCGGAGTTCAGGGCTCCACGCTGGCTATGGCCCACGGCCGCTACCATTTGCATCGTCTGCGTGGCCGGCATCAACCTGTATCCCTATGACGATGATTTCAGGCCTGCGATCGACCATGACTTGGGTGCCGTATTCCCCCGCCTGAGCCACATCGATGCGGGTCAGCAGCAGTTTGACCGCTACAGCGAGCTCAAGGCCCTTCACGCAAAATATGGGGACGCATTCACCATTTTGCCGAGCATGCCCGCCGCACACTACGTCACAGACACCAAGCCACGTATCAAGGCCGACTGGGTTCACGATGGCGAGATCAACTACCAAAGCGGGATCGCAGCGACCATTCAAATGCTTGATGCTGAGCCGAATTATGTCTTTGCGTTAAAGGATGAGATGCACCGCACGAAGGAGCAGGGCACATTTCGTTGCAGTGTGCTCAAACATGTGGTCGAGCACTGGACGCGCATCGACTCGACCAGCGAATTTTGGGTGTACAAAAATGCTGTGACGCCTAGCGCTGATCATTGATGAGCTGGTAGAGCTCATCGAGCTTGGGGCTGATCACGATTTCGGTGCGGCGATTGGCGGCCCTCGCCTCGGGTGTGCTGCCGACGACTTTGGGAATGAATTCTCCATGGCCCGCCGGGATGATCCTCGTGGGCTCGACCCCATTGCTCACCAAAAGCCGAACGACCTCTGTCGAGCGCATCACGCTCAGGTCCCAATTGTCTTTGATTGCGCCGAGGTTGCTCACCATCTGGTCGTCGGTATGTCCCTCGACCATGATCGTAAGGTCCTTTTGTTCCTTGAGCACATTGGCGAGGCCGATCAGGGCTTTCTGGCCATTGGCGTCGATCTTGGTGGAGCCGGGCGCAAAAAGCAGCTTGTTGCTGAGGGAGACAAAGACCTTTCCGTCCTTGATTTCGACCGTGAGGCCGTCGTCCTTGAATCCTAGCAGGGCATCTGTGACCCGCTTCTGCAGCAGGTTCATGATCGAGTCGCGCTGGTGCAAGCGACCCTCCACCTCGGCGAGGCGGCGCTCACGCTGGTTCAGGTCGCGCTGCAAGGTCTCCAATTGATCGACCATGTCGCGCATCTTCTCGGTGCTCTGGGCTTTGAGTTTTTGGTAGTTGGCGTTGACCTGGTCACAGCTGAGTTTCATGTCGCCATACTCGCTGCGCATCTTGCGGTTGGCGGCTGCAAGGCGGGTCGTGTCGCTGGCAAGCCGCAGGCGTGCCTCCTCGCAGTCGGTCGCCCGTGCGGTGAGCGTCGCCACATCGGCCTTGAGCTTGGTGAGTTCGTCGCCACGCTTGTCGAGCATGTCTTGCACCCTGGATTTGAGGGCCTCCATCTCGTTGTACTTCTTCTTGGAGACACAGCCCGTCGCGACCAAGGCGATGGCGATGATCAGGACAATGGTTTTAGGAAATTTTTTCTTCATCACGTATTTGCATTCTTTTCGCCAACAAAATTAGATGCGAACGGTGCAAGATCGCAGGCGGCTTTTTCACAATGTTGGGGAGGAATGCGGGGGATGTATAGAAAAATGTTCGGAATGCGGTCACCAAAACGCGCGAAGGCCGGCTAGCACCAAAGCGAAAGGCCACCCGCGTCTGCAGATGGCCTTCCTTGTATCATGCGCCAAGTTTCCTTGGGTGCTTTTCTTATTGCTTGACCAAGAAGTCTTCGACTTGGTCGAGGTTGTACTTAGGCTTTTGGCCTTCGCAGACAATCTCGGTTTTGAATTCCGTGTAGATGAAGCGATTGGCAGCGCCGGTGAGTGGGCGGAACCTCAGCTCCTTGATCACGCCAGGCACCATTTCGGCGACTTTGGGATCGTTGGTGGCAAGCACACGGCTGTTGACGACGCGGCCCGATGAGGGATCTGTTTCCAGCTCCACGGTGGCGTGTGCCAAGCCACAGAAGCCCGACTTGCGGAGGGCGGTGCGGAGGTTCACGGCAAAGGTGCCTTGGTCGGCATATTCCACCTTGGTGTTGGCGCTGTTGCTGTTCACGTCATTGTTGACCCAAGTGGTGTTGTGTGATGCGTCTGGCTTCACGTCGCCGTTGGAGACATACTTGATGTCTTCTTGTGGTGGCAACTTGATCGGGCCGCCTGGCTTTACCTTGGCGGTGCTGGCGATCGGTGCTGGGTTGGATTTGACCACGACAGGGGCTGGGGTTTCCTTCACAGGCTTCGCGACTTCCTTCTCAGGCTTCACGACAGCGACCACTTCCTTGACAGGTTCCTTGATCGTCTTGGGCTCGTCATCAGAGAGGAAGGACTCCACAGGCTCTTTGACGGGCTCTTTGACAACGACTGGAGGATCGACCTTTTTCACAGGCACGACTTCGACGACCTCGACAGGCACTTCCTTGTTTTCCTTGCCAGTGGTGACGGTGCCGGTTTCGCTGGAACCTTCCTTCACGACAGGATTGCCGGTCGAGGCGATGCCGCCTTCGCGGGCGATTGCCTTGTAGACGTTTTCGCCTGGCGAGCCCGAGCATGGCAGGATTGGTTTCACCTCGAAGTAGATGGTCTTGGTGCCGGTGACACCCGTGGCATCCCACTTCACGCTTTGCACGATGTCGACGATCGACTTCTTGTAGCACTCGTTTTTGCCCGTGAGGGTTTTGGCCGAGGTCACCGTGCCCGACTGGTCAAACTTCACTTCCAAGTAGATGGCGTCGTTGCCGCAGCAGGTCGCCTTTTCCTTGAGGGTGTTGTAGATGTAGCCGTGTACAGTGTGCTTATCGTCGTCGAAAATGAAGGTTTTAGGATTGGCACGCGCATTTGCGATATCGACTTGTGCCAAAACTTGTGTAAAAAGCCCCAGTGTGAACAAAAACAGAATTGAGAGTATTCTCATGTCGGGAGAAATTAATCCGTATTCTTTAGGTGAAAAGTAGATACAAAAATAGTATTAAATCTTGTTTTTTGAAATGCCTTTGCAAAGTTTTCCACCTTGATTTTGTGGACTGGAAATCCTGCTTTTGATCATCTCCAATATTAGCCATGCGCCAAGGTCGGCTCTTGGAAACGATCGGCAATTCCCTCGAGGGTGTCCATGATCTCTGCCAGGCTGTCTGTGGAGACCAAAATGAGCCTGTAGGGCTTGAAATCGGCCATTCCCTTGAAATAATTGGTGTAATGGCGGCGCATTTCCACGATGCCCGTGCGCTCGCCCTTCCACTCGACGCCCGCCATGAGGTGGCGGCGGCACACGTCCACGCGCTCTGCGATCGTGGGGGGTGGCAGGTGGGTGCCTGTCGCCATGAAATGCTTCACCTCCTTGAAAATCCAAGGATGGCCGATCGCCGCACGGCCGATCATGATGCCGTCGACCCCAAAATTTTCCTTGTTGTACACGGCCACCTCGGGGGTATCGACGTCCCCATTCCCAAAGATAGGGATCTCGATGTCGGGATGGTCGGTGACTTTTTTGATCCACGACCAGTCGGCCTGCCCCTTGTACATCTGTGCGCGCGTGCGGGCATGGATGCTCAGCGCCTTGATGCCTACATCTTGCAGGCGCAAGGCCACCTCCACGATGCGAATGCTGTCTTCGTCCCAGCCGAGCCTGGTCTTGACGGTGACGGGCAGGTGTGTGCTCTGGACGATCTCCTTGGTCATGGCGACCATTTTGTCGACGTCCTTGAGGATGCCGGCGCCGGCGCCCTTGCAAACGACCTTCTTGACCGGGCAGCCGTAGTTGATGTCCAGAAACTCAGGATTGGCGCGCTCGATGTATTTGGTGGCCAGGCGCATCGGCTCGATCTCGCCGCCAAAGATCTGTATCCCTACAGGGCGCTCCTCGTCATAGATGTCGAGCTTCTGCAGGCTCTTCTCGGCGTCGCGGATCAAGCCGTCGACGGCAATGAACTCTGTATAGACCAAGTCAGCGCCCAATTCCTTGCAAATCTTGCGAAATGGCGGATCGCTCACGTCCTCCATGGGTGCGAGCAGCAACGGAAACTCTGCGATATCGATGCCTGCGATGTTGACCATTTTTGCGATAGCCCCGTCAGCGACCAGACCGGGCAACGGCAAAATTACTGAAAAAACCATTGCCGGAGTGGAGGGTTTGAATCCCGCTCCTGCCTGCTGCAACAAACTGGCTTAGATACGGTTTTGAATCAGGAGTTTGTACCATCGGGCTTCTTCTTATCTTTGGGCGTTGGCGACGTCTCTACGTGAGCCAACCATATTTGAAAGGATGAATAATTTCGTCAAGCGTGTCATCACGGGTATCGTCACCGCCACGGTGGTCATCACGGCCATCGTCTGGTCACAATGGGGTGCCATGCTGTTTTGTGCACTCGTGTCGCTGCTCGGCCTCCACGAGTTTTACCGCATCACGAGCCTCAAAAGCAATGTGGCCCGCTGGTTTTTGCTCATCATGGCCGTGGCGGTTTGGTACTATTGGGCTTGGGAGGCCTTTGCACCACATCCCTGGGGGCATTTTCCCGATCCTTTTTATTTCAGGCTCAACCTGCATGGGTTCATCGGCATGATTGCGGCCGTGGCGGCTGTCTTTTTGTTGTTTGAAAAGCAAGTCACCAACCCGGCGCAGGAGATGGGGCTCATGGGCTTCGGTTATATCTATGTGTTGGTGCCGATGGGCTTGCTGTTTCAGCTCACGGTTTCCACCAAATCGACCGCCATCGGCAGCGACGACTATCATTTCCAGACCATCTTGGGAGTCCTCTTGCTCAATTGGTTTTTGGATTCCTTTGCCTACTTCGGGGGCCGGCTGTATGGCAAGCACAAATTGTGGGAGCGCATCAGTCCCAAAAAGACTTGGGAGGGCGCCATCACCGGGGCAGCCTTTTGCATGGGTCTGGCCTTCCTATTTGAATATTGGATCATGCCCATGGATTTTAATTGGATCGTGGTGGGGACAATTACCGCGATTTTTTCCCAACTGGGCGACTTGGTGGAATCTTTGTACAAAAGAGGTCTTCAAATCAAGGATTCGGGGGGAATCTTGCCGGGTCATGGAGGAATTTTGGACCGAATGGATGGTATTTTGATCTCCACCCCGATGATCTACCTCTATATTCAATGGACAAATTGGAATTGACCCCTTGTTTTGCGCTGGGTTTTTGGGGAATATTGTGCCCGCAAAGGGAAAACAGCCATCCTCTGCATGCATACTAAATTTGGCTGCTGTATTCTATCTCAATAACTTCGCACTCGAAATCTAGTTTTAGAATATGTCATCTGTAAACACAATCTCTCAACCTGTGAAAGTTTCGCCTTATCAGTCGCTGCTGAAGCGCTTGA
>JANMIM010000330.1:0-2586 GCA_031375795.1 Bacteroidota bacterium | reverse complement strand
TTTGCCGTCAAGCAAAGCGATTGGGTGAACAAGTTTGCCGAACCCCTTGGAATCGGGAAGTTCCTGCTGATGGAGTTGAGGATACTAGAACAACCGACCATTCCAGAGGCATGGAGGGAGATTTTCAATCGCGCCCAAAAGCGGCTGGCGGATTTGGAAAAGTGCATCAAGATGGGTTCTTGGCAGGAAGCAATGTACTGTGGACGTCAGGTATTCGAGATTCTCAAAGTATTTGACGACAAACCCACAAATGCCATTTTCAAGGCGGACTTCGATGACGCACTGATCGTCGCCAACCACGACGCAGATGGAATAAAGGACCTGGACAAGGGGATCAAGGGATTGTATCATTTTGCGTCAAAGAGCTTCCACGAAACTGACCTAGCGGGGAGCTTGAAACCGATGCCCGTCGCAACAAGTGCCGATGCCTACCTCATGTACTCCATTGGCCTGAGCATCCTCAACATGGTTAGCAACAAGCTGCACCTTCGCTCGCTGATGACACCCAAGCCATGAGCAATGCCGAAAATGTTTAAGGCTGGTTTAAGAATGTGCAATGCTGTTTAAGGAATTCATGCCTACAATATGCTGTAATTCAAGCATTTGCATTGCGATTGCATTTGCTGCTTAATTAATGACATTGGGCTGAAAGCCAACGGTAATTGCCTGCGGCGATCTAAAAATTGAGTAGCCAGTCCGCTGAAAACCCGTCGCGGCTGAAATTGAGTAGCCAAACCGCTGAAAACTCGTCGCGGCTGAAATTGAGTAGCCATTGTGGAACCGGAACAAAACATGCTGGCTACTCAATTTCAGCGGCTAGCACGTTCAGACATCTGGCGACTCAATTTCCGACGGTGTTAACCGCCGGCCTTCTGTGCGGGCGGATTGACATCCGAAAATGATCGGTTCGAAAATGAGGAAGCGGCTTGCTTGTACTTCCACGATCAGGTTTCACAACATAGGATTGGCCTACATGGAGACCGGGCTTTCATTCCAAATCACCACCAATCGCATTTGCCGCAAAAATGATTGCAAAAAATGTCCTCAATTGCTACCTTAGCCAACATGGCTAGGTGGATCAGTAAAGAAGATGAGTGACACGACACTGCAGCAGGAGCGGCTAGGAAAGGACAAGCAGCAGATTTTGGGTGCCTATCGCAGCATGATGCGCGCCTGCGAGGACTTCACGACCAAGTCGGAACGCAGGGAGATCAGGCGCGGGTTTGAGTATGCCCTCCAGGCACACGAGGGTGCCCGTCGCAAGAGTGGCGAACCCTATATATTGCACCCGATCGCGGTCGCCAAGATCGTGGCCAAGGAAATGCACCTCGATGCCACAAGCGTGATCTCGGCACTGCTGCACGACGTGGTCGAGGACACTTTTGCCGAAATCGCTGACATTCAACGGGAATTTGGTTCAGAGGTGGCCACGATCATCGACGGCCTCACCAAGATCTCGGGTGTGTTTGACCACAAGAGCTCGGCGCAGGCTGAGAATTTCAGGAAAATGTTGCTCACCCTGAGCGCCGACGTGCGGGTGATCCTGATCAAACTCGCAGACAGGTTGCACAACATGCGCACCCTGCAATACATGAAAAAGGAGGGGCAGCTCAAGATCTCCTCAGAGACCATCTACCTCTACGCTCCCCTCGCCAACCGGCTCGGGCTCTACTCCGTGAAAACCGAGCTCGAGGACCTCTCGCTCAAGTACATGGAGCCGACGATCTACCTGCAGATCAATTCCAAGCTCATCAAGGTGCAGCGTGAGAGCCGCTACTACATCCTGCAATTCATTCGCTCCATCCGGGAGAAACTCAGCGCAACGGGACTGAAATTCAGCATTTTGCATCGTTTCAAGTCGGTGTATTCGATCTACGCCAAGATGATCAAGCAGGAGATTCCGTTTGAGGAAGTCTTTGACCTCTTTGCGATCAGGATCATCATCGACGCGCCGGTGGAGCAAGACAAGCAGGAATGCTGGAAAGCCTACTCCCTCGTCACCGACCTCTATCGCCCCAACCCCGAGCGTACGCGGGACTGGCTCACGATACCCCGCTCCAATGGCTACGAGGCCCTCCATGTGACCGTGATGGGACCTCGTGGCAGGTGGATCGAGGTGCAGATACGTAGCGAGCGCATGGACGACGTCGCCGAGCACGGCATGGCGGCCCACTGGAAATACAAGGACGGCTCGCAGATGCACGACGAGCGCTTCCTGTCATGGCTGGGCAGGGTGCGCGACCTGCTGGAAAATCCCAACCTCAATGCCGTGGAGGTGGTCAAGGAATTCAAGACCAACCTGATCCCCGATGAGGTATTTGTGTTTACCCCCAAGGGCGACCTCATACAATTGCCAGGTTCCTCGACGGTGATCGACTTCGCGTATGAGATTCACACCCTCGTGGGCGACACGTGCATTGGCGCCAAGGTCAACAACAAGGTCGTGCCGCTGAGTTACGCACTCACCAACGGGGATCAGGTCGAGATCATCACCTCCAAAAAACAGAGCCCCAAGGAAGATTGGCTGCAATACGTGCACACCCCCAAGGCGCGGCACAAGATCAACTTCGACAACCTGACGCCGCT
>JANMIM010000299.1:0-7004 GCA_031375795.1 Bacteroidota bacterium | reverse complement strand
TCGGCACTCTTCAACCGCATCGGTCGTCGCATCTTCCAAGTAGGCTCAAATGGATTCCTCGACATCTATGAAGCGCCACGCTCTGTGATGGATTTTCAAGTGGCTGTGCGGTTTTTGCGCAGGGCAGAATTCAAGGTCAATTATTCCGATGTCCTGAACCAAAAAAATGTGTTTTACCAAGATCAAAACAAGAATGGAAAATATGATGAAGGGATAGACACTCAGTTTTATGGAAATATATTTGGCTCCAATATCTCGGTCGGTCTAGGGTTGAATTTCTAGCATCCTTACCATCATAATCCCAGTAGGCGCGGGCACCCTCAATGGGCTTGCGCCTATTGCGTTTCAGGCCTCTTTCCAATGTTTATTTTTGTTCACATTAAGTTCAGGTATCCTTTGCAAAAGCATATCAATGGGATAATCTGGGAACAACAATTCCTTAGGAGCTTTGCAGCAGATTTTAAGGATCCGAATTACACGGGATTAAAAGAACTATATTATGAGAAAAAATCTATTCATTCTTTGCATCGTATTGCTGGCAGGCCTGGGCTTGCGTGCGCAAATCACGGTGACTGGTGACATCACCACAAACACAACTTGGACCAGCAACAATATTTATCAACTTACGGGTGGCTTTATTTATGTCACCAACAATGCGACCTTGACCATTGAGCCTGGCACCTTGATCAAGGGAAATGCAAGCTCTTTGGTGATCACACGCGGCGCCCGAATCATAGCTTCAGGCACGCCTTCCAGACCCATCGTGTTTACCTCTTATCAGCCAGCCGGCTCCCGGGCCGCAGGTGATTGGGGCGGGGTTTTGATCCTTGGCAGAGCGCCGATCAATGATCCAGCCGGTCAGCGTCTTGCTGAAGGTGGCATCGATCCGACTAAAGGCCTCTATGGCGGCACAGATGTCAACGACAATTCAGGCGTATTCCAGTATGTTCGCATCGAGTTTGCAGGCGTCGCCTTCCAACCTAATAACGAAACCAATGGTCTTACCTGCGGTGCCGTGGGTCTGGGCACGACGATCGATCACGTGCAAGTGAGCTTCGGTGGCGACGACAGCTTTGAGTGGTTTGGCGGTACTGTCAATGGCAAATACCTTGTGGCCTACCGTGGCCTGGACGACGAGTTTGACACGGATTATGGTTTCAGCGGCCGTTTGCAGTTTTGCCTTTCATTGCGCGATAGCTCGCTTGCCGACATCTCCGGATCCAACGGATTTGAAAGCGACAACGATGCAACAGGTTCCACCAACGCTCCATTGACAAACGCCGTCATCAGTAACTTGACGATCGTGGGCCCCAAGCGCACCTTGAGCACAACCGTGAACACGAACTACAGGCGCGCTGCTCACTTGCGCCGCAGCACAAGCCAATCTGTTTATAACACGATCATGGTCGGTTACCCCACAGGCCTTAAGATCGAAAACCAAAACACCTGGAACAACGCCGCAAGCAATTCCTTGCAATGGAAAAATAATATCATTGCAGGCTGCCCACAGCCCTATGATACAGCTGGCCTCACCACGGGCCCTACCTTCTTCCTGTCCTGGTACAATGCCAATGGCAACACTACCCTTGCCAATGTGAGCGACGTGATGTTGACCAATCCCTACAACTTTACCAACCCCAATTTCCGGCCGATGCCAGGTTCACCTGCCTTGACTGGCGCCAATTTCAGTTCGCCCAAACTTAGCAATTCCTTCTTCACCACGACCACCTACCGTGGTGCATTTGACGGTACGAATGACTGGACGGCTTGCTGGACCAATTGGAATCCGCAGAACACCCCCTATACGACGCCGGGAATTGACAATCTTCCCCTTGCAGTAAATGCAGGCGGCCCCACCACCTTCTGCCAGGGCGGAAGTGTAACCTTGACTGCCACTGCTTCAGGTGCCACCTACCTTTGGAGCAATGGTGCAACCACTTCCAGCATCAACGCCACCATCTCGGGTTCCTACACAGTGACCGCCACCAGCGGCGGATGCACAGCGATTTCAACGCCCATCGCAGTAACTGTGAATCCGGCTCCTTCGCTATCAGTTACGCCATCGGGCTCCACCACCTTCTGTCAGGGCGGAAGTGTAACCTTGACTGCCAATTCTTCAGGTTCCACGTTCCAGTGGAGCAACGGTTCATCCAATTCCAGCATCACCGCCACCACTTCGGGTTCCTACACAGTTACTGCCACCAACGGCGGATGTACAGCGATTTCTACGCCCATCACCGTGACCGTGAATCCAGTTCCTTCGGTATCAGTTAATCCTTCGGGTCCCACCACCTTCTGCCAGGGCGGAAACGTGATTCTCACTTCTTCCTCTGCCACCGGCTACTCATGGAGCAACAGCAGCACCTCGCAATCCATCTTGGTGAGTTCGACGGGTTCTTATATTGTCACGGTGACTGATGCCAATGGCTGCACCAATGCCTCCACCCCGGTTTCGGTGACGGTTAATCCGCTTCCCACCGCAATCGCAACTGCGAATGGCAGTACATCTTTCTGCACGGGCGACAGTGTTGAAATCTGCGCGTCAGGCGGAACCAGCTACCTCTGGAACAATGCATCAACCTCCAATTGTATCATGGTTTACGCATCAGGTACTTTTTCAGTGCAGGCAACCGATGCCAACGGATGCACCTCGACTGCCTCCAACAATGTGAACGTGAATGTGAGTGCTACTCCGCCTCCCAGTGTGAACGTGGTGGGTGATACCCTGCTTTGCGAGGGAGAATCCGTTCAGATTTGCAGCAGCCAAGGGGATTCTTACCTGTGGAGCAATGGCGATACGACTCAATGCATCACCGTGGACTCTGCTGGCACTTACAACGTGATCGTAACCAACGCGAACCAGTGCGATGGAGTCGGACTGAGCGCGGATGTAACCATCACTGTGAATCCTGTTCCGGTCGCTGGGTACACTTTCTCGGGCAATTTCCCTGCCATCAGCTTCTCCAGCACCAGTACCGGAGCCACTACCTGGGCCTGGGACTTCGGCGACGGCAATAGCAGTAGCCAGTCCAATCCTGTACACGTTTATCAATCTACGGGCAATTATCAGGTATGCCTCGTGGCAGGAAATGCATTCGGATGTACTGACTCTCTTTGCCAGTCGGTGGATGTGCTCGTGAGCGTGACCAATCCGGATATGTTCATGGGAGCAATACTGCGCCCCAACCCAGCGAAAGATGCCGTAACCCTTGTGTATGAACTGAGCAGTTCATC
Source organism: Bacteroidota bacterium (assembly GCA_031375795.1). Lineage (GTDB taxonomy): Bacteria > Bacteroidota > Bacteroidia > J057 > JADKCL01 > JADKCL01. Next base: position 3,770 of record JANMIM010000299.1, on the reverse strand, counting down.
CGCAGTGGAGGTGGTTCTTCTGAACTTTGCCGGCCAGGTTATCAATAAGATTGAAAACCAATATGATTCCGGAGTTCAGGAAATGATCCTTGACGTTGCGCAACTGCCTGCTGGTTTCTACTTTGTGCGCATCAGCACGGAAATGTCCAGCAAAACCCTCAAGCTGACGGTAGCTAGGTAAAACCAACCTTGTTGGTTTAGCCAAAGAAATATTCACGAAATGCGAAAAGGGCTGCTTCGATGAGACGGCCCTGCGCATGGCGGTCGCTCGCTGATTCTCAGACTATTAATTTGAATATCGTTCTCAGAAGGCTACCCCCACAGGGTAGCCTTCTTGCTTGGTAGGTCTCCGGTCGGGTAAATGGGGGCGGCAAAGGAGCCTCCTTGCATTTGCAACCTTTTGTGTATCGATGAGCCTCGTTTCTGGGTCAATATCCTGCGAAGCATACCCATTCCGCAGGAATGGCAGGTTTTATGGGTATGCCCATCGTCGGGCAGGGTGGCGACCTTGCCCGACAATGGGCATGCACATTTATTGGGCCATTCCCGGGGAATGGGAAACGTGTTCAAGATCGGCTGATACAGAAACAACGTTGCAATTGTTGCCCCGCTTGCAGATGTACAAAATGCGTTGGGGCTGCCCCTTTCGAGGCAGCCCCAACCTGATCTGATATCTTACAACGCAACCGGGTGATTACCCTGCCGCTTATTCCTTGGTTTTCTTTTTCTTGGGCATCTTTGGGGCCTTGTTCCAAGCACTATAGGCTTGGGAATCGATGTCGTAGGTGAGGAAAAGCTTGGAGTCCTTCTTGAAGCTATGACCAGTCTCCTCAAATACGCAGTCGATGCTGTATTCGTTGGCGACCGTGTGCTCTTCCCATTCGCCTTCATACTGCGCGAAGTTCACGACCTTGATGTCATGCTTGCCCATAGGGACATTCACGGAAAATGAAGCGCCCTTGCTTTCCTTGGTCACGTCTGAGGCGCCCACAGAGGCACCGTCGATGTAGACTTCTGTCTTGCAGTCGTGGTCGTAGCCCTCGACGATGTTGATGAACTTGAAGGTGACCTTCAAGGCAACCGTTTGGGAATAGCCAATGGTTGTGGCGAGTACGAGTGCGAACAAAAACACAATTTTTTTCATGATAGGAATGGGCATTTCAGATGATTACAAATGATGAATCGAGGTTGATCCATTCAACCAGATGCAAATTTACCCTCAATGGCGGCAAATGCAACCCGTGGACTCAAATTTGATCGAAGTAGACCGCTCATCGCCCCGCCGAGGCTTGCGCTAGACTTCGAGGTCATTCATCCCTACCATTTGATTACTTTTGGCACATGAAATGGCTGGGACGGCTTTGGTTCATGGCGATGATCGGCTTCTCGCAGACACTCCTGGGGCAGACGCCGATGCAGTGGAGCTTGGAGGGCACTTTGATCGACAGCGCGGTTGCAGAACCGGTCGTGTATGCATCGCTGCAACTCATGAACCGAGACAGCTTGGTGGCCGGAACCCTTAGCGACGAGAAGGGAGCTTTTGCCTTCAAAAACCTAGCCCCCGGCAGTTACCGTCTGGAGATCACACATCTGACCTATGCTCGCAAGATCATCTCCCCCCTGAACCTTGGTCCAGAGAAACCGCACCGCGACATGGGCAAGATAGGCATGGCAATCGCAGCCACCGACCAGCCTGCCGTCGAGATCACCGACCGGCAAGACATGATGCTCAACAACATCGACAAAAAAGTCTACAACGTCGAGCGCAATCAGTTGGCCGCAGGCGGCGCGGTCACCGACATCCTGAAAAACATCCCCTCGGTGGAGGTCGACATCGACGGCAACCTGAGCCTGCGCGGCAGTGCCAATGTGACCGTGCTCATCGACGGCAAGCCCAGTTCGCTCACGGGTGCGGGCCGCACCGCCGTGATCCAGCAGATCCCGGCCAGCTCTGTGAAATCCATCGAGGTCATCACCAATCCCTCGGCCCGCTATGACCCCGACGGCATGGCTGGCATCATCAACATCATCACCAAAAAGGAGAAGGCCGCCGGGCTCAATGGAAACTTGAGCGTGGGCCTCGGCAACCACAACAAATACAACAGCAGCCTGGGGCTCAATTTCCGCACCAAGCACTTCAATGTCTATACCAGCTACAGTTTCAGGTCAGAGGACCGCTGGAACAGGGGTTGGTCCAAGACCACTACGCCCCAGGACACCACGAGTCCCTACCTCGGGCAGTGGTCGCAGGGAAATCGCAGCTCGATGGACAATATGCTGCGGGGCGGCATCGATTTTTTCCTCGGCAAGCCCGCGAGCGACGGCAGCAGCACCACGCTCGGCATCGCGGGCGGGGCCAGCCTCCAAGACATCACAGCCTTTGAAGGCAACGGATTCGATGAGCGCAACGGGCTGGACCAGTTGACGGCCGTCTACATGCGCCCCAATACCAGCGATGAACAACGGCGCACCTATGATGGCGAGGTCAACTTCGCAAGACGCTTCAAGCAACCAAGCCGCACGCTCGATGCCCGCGTCGCCTACTCGACCAACGCCACGGACAAAAACAGCTATTTCCGCACCGTGCACCTGCTGGAAAATGGGCTCCCGACGACGAGTCCCGACGACTTTCAAAACAACTATTTGTCCGACAGGCTCCAGCTCGGCACTGCACAAGTGGACTACGTGCAGCCAATCGGGGACAAAAACAAGGTCGAGGCCGGCGGCAAGGTCACGAGCCGCGACATCACCAACGGTTTTGTATCCGAGACGCTCGACCACTCCATCGAGCTGTTTGTGGGCGACACCCTTCTCAACAATACATTTGACTCCCGCGAGCGCATCGTGGCGGGCTACGGCATCTTCAGCCGGGCGCTGAGCACGCGGTTTGGCATGCAGGTGGGGCTGCGCGCCGAGCAGGCCTACACGCGCTCGCGCCTCGTGGACAGCCAACTCGATTACACCAACAATTATTTCAACCTCTTCCCCAACGCCTACCTCAATTTCCGTCCCCGCGACAAGCAAGACCTGCGCCTGAGCTACAGCCGCCGCATCAACCGGCCCACCCTCGAGCAGCTCAATCCCTTCACCGACTACAGCAACCCCAAGCGCTTGCGCGTCGGCAACCCAAAATTGCTGCCCGAATATGTCGACGCATTTGAACTGAGCTGGTCTGCCAAGGCCAAGAAGGGAAGCATCAGCAGCACAGGCTACTTTCGCTACACCACCAACAGCATTACTCGGTTTTGGGAGGCGGTGCCGCCGGGCAGCGACACCCTGCGCGTGAGCTTCATGAACCTGCTGGCGGGCCAGAACTATGGCTTGGAGGTGATCGGTGAATGGAAGCCAGCCAAATGGGTGGAATGCATGGCCACCTTGAATGTCTTTCGCACGGTCTTGAATGCCGACAACATCTCGCCCGACCTCACCGTCGACAACCTCGGCCTGATCGGTCAAATGAACAGCACCTTTTTCCTCGGCAAGAAGACCAGCTTGCAGATCGGTGCCAATTACCGCTCGCCCCGCTTCGGGCCGCAAGGGGTCTTTGCCGCAACCTTTGTCTCAGATGTCTCCCTCAAACAAAACCTGCTCAAAGGCAAGGGCAGCCTGAACCTGCGGCTGAGCGACATCACCAACACGCAGCGCTTCAAGATCAGCGCCGACACCGACCTCGTCGTCTCAGACAACTACCGCAAGCGCGAGTCGCGGGTGGGCTACGTCACATTCAGCTACCGTTTTGGAAAAGGTGAGGCGGGTCCCAGCAAGCGCCG
>JANMIM010000268.1:0-2203 GCA_031375795.1 Bacteroidota bacterium | reverse complement strand
CGTCCGTCGGCCAGAGGCCTCGGACTCGTTGTGCCTACGGACAAAGGAATCCTGACCATTTGCCTCTGGCGAGTCAGGGAGATTTTCGTTCGCCGGAGGCAAATGGTCGAGCGTCCGTCGGCCAGAGGCCTCGGACTCGTTGTGCCTACGGCCGAAGGACTACTGACCATTTGCCTCCGGCACGTCAGGGAGATTTTCGTTTGCCGGAGGCAAATGGTCGAGCGTCCGTCGGCCAGAGGCCAATGTCATTAAGTTAACGAAATAGGAGAATCACGGCATTCCAAAAGAGGGTGGTTGGTACGATGGCGCAAGCCCGAAGGGCTTGACCTGTGGATAGCCCCGGGCAAAGCCCGGGGTCTGCAGTTCGCAAAATAGCCAACCCTGAAGGGGTTGACTGTGAACGCATTTACACAGGAAAACGGCTATAGTCAACCCCTTCGGGGTTGTAAAATTGGCACATCCGAAACCGTGGGCTGCGCCCACGGCTATCCACAGATCAAGCCCTTCGGGCTTGCCAAACGCACCAGGTTCGGTTTCAAATCCCTTAACTTAATGACATTGGGCCAGAGGCCTCGGACTCGGATGCCAACCGAGCGAGCCGGCGCCTGCGCGGGCATCCTCAAAACTTGTCAAACATCGCAAAAAAGGCTTCCCGCCTTGCCCTAGCGATTGTGATCTGGGTGCCATTGTTCATGATCACATAGCCCCCATCGTCGCGCACAAACCGCTGGATTTCATTGAGATTCACGAGGTAGCTGTTGTGGAGGCGGTAAAATTCCGTGGGGGGCAGCGTTTCTTCAAATTCCTTCAAGGTCTTGGCGAGCAGGTGCTTGGTGCCCTTGGCGAGATGGACCCAGGTATAGTTGTTTTCGCTTTGGCAATACATGATGTCGCTGGTATGGACGAATAGCAGGCCGTCGTGGGTGGTGAGGGCGATGCGCTTCATCTTGGGCTCGGGTCGGCGGAGGGTCTCCAGCAAAATCTCGATCTGCTCCTGCCGTGGCGGTTTCTGCGCCTGCTCGATGCGGCGCACCGTTTCCTTGAGGTCGTCGGGATCGATCGGTTTGAGCAGGTAATTGAGCGCGCTGTATTGGAATGCCTTGATGGCAAATTGGCTGTAGGCGGTGGTGAAAACGACGTGGAAATCGATCTGCCCGACCTTGTCCAGCAGGTCAAATCCATTCATCCTTGGCATCTCGATGTCGAGAAAGACGACCTGCGGATGATGGGTGTGGATGGCTTCCAACCCCAGCTCGGCGCCCTCGCAGGTTTCCAAGATCGTGAGTTGCGGGCAATGCCGCTTGATTAAGTGCTGTAGCGCCTGGATGCTGTTTTTTTCGTCGTCGATGATGATGCAGGTGATCATGATATCTTGCATTTAGATTTCCATTTCGATGCGCACGAGCGTCCCGAGCGGCTCGCCATCGGGCCCCGTCTTGTCGGTGATTTGGAGCGAAAATTTCTTGTCTTCCTGTGCATTCATCAGGGCGAGCCGCTCCTCGGTGAGTTTCATGCCCAGACTCTGCTTCTTGTTCAAGCTGTGCTCCTTGAATTTGGCGGAAGCCTCACGGCCCACGCCGTCGTCCTCGATGATGCAGACAAGGCTTTGGGCTGATTGGCTGATGCGTACCGACAAGGCGCCCGGCATACTTTGGTGCAACAGCCCGTGCCAGATCGCATTCTCCACAAAAGGCTGCAGGATCAGGGGCGGCACCGAGATGTGGTGACTTGCAACCTCCTCATCCACCTCGATGACCCACTGGAACTTTGTCTGAAACCGCAGCGATTCCATTTCGATGTAGAGCTTGAGGGCATCCAATTCGCTCTGCAGGGGAATGTACTTGTCGTTGGAATTTTCCAAGATCAAGCGGATGAGGCGGGAGAATTTGATCAGGTAGGTCGAGGCGGTATCGGAGTCATTCTCCAAGATGAAGCTGTTGATGGAATTGAGGCAATTGAAGATGAAGTGCGGATTCATTTGTGCCCGCAATGCAAGTTGCCGCGTCTCGGACACTTGTGTCTGAAGCGCCTTGAGCCGCTGCTCCTTTTCGCGGATCTCGGTGGCTTGCTGGGCATGGGCAATCTTGCTGGCCGAAATACTGGCGATGGTGCTGAGGAGGTCAAGATGCCTCTTTTTGAAGAAGTTGGCACGTGGGTCCTCGGCATCGATGACGCCAAGCACCCGACCGTCATGGATGATGGG
>JANMIM010000260.1:0-3641 GCA_031375795.1 Bacteroidota bacterium | reverse complement strand
GCCCATGGCGATCACAGACTTCCTTGATCCTCAGGATCTCGGCAAAATCGTAGCAGGCACCCCCGCCACGGTTGGCGGTATTCTCCAGCGAAACGACCTTGGTGACCGGAAAATGTACATCGTCGGCATTGTTGATGCGCGCCTCCACCTGCTCGGCGGTGATGCGGCCCCTGTCTCCAGCGATCAGGGCGGCCGAGATGCCGGAATTGAAGGCCAATCCGCCGCCTTCGTAGCGGTAGGGATGGGCGTTTTCGTCCATGATCGCCTCACAGCCAGGGGATGTGAGGACCTTGAAGGCGATTTGGTTGGTCATCGTGCCCGATGGGCAAAACAAGGCGGCTTCCATCCCAAATAGGGCGGCAGCCTTGTCTTGCAGGGCATTGACCGTGGGGTCGGCGCCAAACACGTCGTCGCCCACCTCGGCAGCCATCATGGCCGCCAGCATCTCGGGGGTCGGGCGCGTGACGGTGTCGCTGCGCAGGTCGATGGTTGGTTGCATATTTGGATTATCTTGGAAGCTTGTCCCACCAGTCCTTGTCGCCTTCGGGGGCAAACTCCACATACAGCTTGCTTTCAAACACTCCGTCGTTGGAGAGCAATTGCAGGCCGCCGTGGGGGAAACAGGTCATGTAACGACGATTTTTCTGAATCGAGGCCGTGGTGGCCGCATCGGCAAAAGTCGGCAGGAATGGAAAGATCTGCGGGCCGTTCAGGTACACGAAGTAATTGGAATTTGCCTCAAACCGCTGGAAAAACTCCCTGAATCCTGGCGTCATCGGCAGGTTGGATCGGCTGCCATGGGCTACGTCGATGATGCGGTGGATGGCGGTGGTGTCGTTGCTGAACACGACAAAGTCGTCGAGGATCACATATTTCGGTTTGTCAAACTTGTTGAACAGCTTGCCAAAGAAAAGCTTGAAAAAACCTTTCATTTCCAGGTAGGCGACCTCATGGCCCAGGTATTCGTAGGCATCAAACTGCACCGGCGTGCGGTTTTTGATTCTTTTCTCGAGGGTCTTGAGGTCATGCTCCGTGTTTTCCTTGTCTGGCGAATGGAACATGGCCACATAGGCTTGTTGGCTGCCCGATTCATTGACTGGAACCAAGCTCATAGCGATTTCCTGGCCGATCCAGTCGAAATAGTCCACGTCCTTGCCGCGCTTTTTCTGGCGTTCGATTTTTTTGTCGCTCTTGTTCACCCCCAGCAGGCCGCCGACTTGCTTCTTGTATTTTTCATAGTCGTCGTAGCCATCGTCCTCCTTCATCACGCTGGCCACTTGCTCGTAAAACTGCTCGAAATCCTCGAAATCGATTGTCAAGAAGAATGAAGTGGATGCAGGCAGGATGTTGATGCACCTGATTTCGCCATCGGGCATGGTGCTCAGCACATTGGGGAGCGAGGGCTTTTTCAAATCCACGGTGGTATTGCCAGACATTTCAGCATACTTGTCGTGCATCTTGAGGTCAAAGGAAGAGAAATTGAGGTTTTCGCTCAGGCTTTTCACGGTGCCTGTCACCTCCCCCATCATCGTCGCCAAGTACTCATCCATCTGGGCAAAGTTGATGTGTACCATCGCCAGGCTTTCACTGTTCTTGGTGCGCTTTGCCCGTTTCCAGCATGCCTGAAACTCCTCCTGGGTATTGTAATAGGGGTCTTTTCCTTGGTTGATCGCATTGGCCATCAGCTTCATGGAGTAGCTCGCGATCAGGATATTGCCCTGGAAAACCATGTTGATCTCGTCGGTGCCCTCGCCGATGCTGTACCCCTTGGCACCTGCGATCTCCTTTTTGGTCATCTTCAACCCAAATGCCTTGAGCACACCTTTGAATACATCCATGAACTCGGCGATCTTGCCGCCTTGCTTGAGGTCCAGCAGGTACACAAAGTCATAGTCGTCGGCCTGTGTCATCTGCGCGACCACGAGGAGACGCTTGCCCGAAACCAAGTCAAAAATTCGCTGGTTGTCCTTGATGAGCGTATCCAAATAGTTGCAATCGTCCTCGATGTCTGCAAAGAGGGCGTTTTTCTTCATATGGTTCCAGATCTTGGTCTTGCTCAGGTCTTTCCAGTTCTCGATGGGATCATCTGCCTCGACGATAAAGATGGCGTCCCTCGGCACAAATTCATAGATCTCGTGCTCCTCCAGGGACAGGAAGTAGATGTAGCCTCCGAGCCCCAAGGCTCCTAAGATTCCTAGAATGAACAACCATTTGAAAAAGCGGAAGAACAGGCTGCGTTTTTTCTTGGGGGTCGGAGCACTCATGGCTGATCAGGGGTTTTGGGAGAGTTTTTTTCCTTTGTCAAAGTCAAAAATGCGGGGCTTCATCAAACCCCACTTGCATAGGCGGTATGTGATCGAAACCCTGAGTACGCCCATGCCATATTTCATGCTGCGGCTGAAGTTGATGGACGAGGCCTCGTCAAAGTATTTGGTGGGGCAGGTGACTTCGCCGATCGTGTAGCCGGCAAATGTGATCTGACCCAGCATCTCATTGTCGAAGACAAAGTCGTCTGAGTTTTCTCCCAAGGGTAGCTTCTCCAGGATCTCTTTGGAGAATGCACGGTAGCCGGTGTGGTATTCTGCCAATTTCTGCCCCATGAGCACGTTTTGGAAAAACGTGAGAAAACGGTTGGCGATGTACTTGTACAATGGCATGCCGCCTTTGAGGGCACCCTTGCCGAGGATGCGGGAACCCAGCATCACAGGAAACAGGCCGTGGGCGATGGGGAAGACCATGGCCTCGATGAGCTTGGGGGTGTATTGGTAGTCGGGGTGCAGCATCACCACGATGTCGGCGCCATTTTCCAATGCCGCCGTGTAGCAGGTCTTTTGGTTGCCGCCATAGCCTTTGTTGATGTCGTGCACGATCACGTGGTCGATCCCCAACTCGCGGGCGAGGGCAGAGGTGTTGTCGCGGCTGCGGTCATCTACCAAGATCACCTCGTCCACAATGTTGCGCGGCACCTCTTCATAGGTCTGCTTGAGTGTGAGCTCCGCATTGTATGCAGGCATCACGACGGTGACTTTCTTGCCTTGAATCACAATTGAATCGAAATTTCCGCAAAAGTAAGCCATCTAGCGAGGGGAAACAAGCAGAATGCCCACGCCACATGCCACGCAGAAAAAAAGCCGAAGACACAAAGGCCTCCGGCTCCCATATTCTTTCCAAAATCACCAGAACCCAAACCCCAAATTCAACCAGTTCTGTAAACTCAGCCAACCCCGGAATTCTGTAAATTCTGCTAATTCTGTAAATTCTGCTAATTCTGTGAATTCTGATTAAACGATGCGCTCAAAGACAAACCTGAAGTGGTCAAACAACTCGCGCTCAAAGCAGCGCCTGTTGGGGGCATACTTCAAGAAGGAAGCGACATACCTGAATTCCTTGTCGGTCAGGTACTTGGGCAGCATGCGAAGGTAAAACCAGTATTTCTTCCAGCCAAACTTCTTGTAGGCTTCGGTCCAGCGGCGGTTGGTTTCCACATAGTCGAGGCGGCCGCTGCTGTGCTCGATGAGCTTGAAACGATGGGAAGCATACTCGATGATCTCCTCGTCCATGTAAGGCAGCCAAGAGAGCGGGAACTGCTTCACCATGAGGGCCATCGTGAACTCATCGCTGTCGTCGGGCGCGTTGATGTC
>JANMIM010000259.1:0-12643 GCA_031375795.1 Bacteroidota bacterium | reverse complement strand
GCGGCACCCATGAGCTTCACGCGCTCGGGCTCGCGCAGCTCCTGCGCACCCGTGAGGTAAAAATCGCGCCATGGCCCCGACTCTGCCTGATAACCCAATTGCTCGTACGTGTCTGCCAGGAGGAAACGGGCATCTTTGTTGTTGGGCTCCGCAAACACGAGGTGGTTGAGGGCCGTGGCGACGAAGCGATATTCACCTTTGTCAAAATCCTTTTGTGCCTTTTGCAACAACGACGCTGCACCGCCCATGTACTCCACGTATTTCACGCTTTCCTCTTCGGGTGGAAGCGGGTGGAGGTGGGCAGGATTGGCATCAAACCAGCCCAAATACTTTTGGTAAATGGCCTTCACATTGTGGTTGACAGTACCATAATAGGGTCGATTGGCCCAGACTTTTGCGAGGCTGCTCGGTAGCTTCACGCGCTCGCCGATTTCGATCATGGTATAGCCTTGGTTGAAGAGACGGAAGGTCTGGTCGTTGAGGTATTTGTAGAGGTCGCGCTGGGTTTGCAAGAGGGGCACAATATTCGCATTGTCCCATGTGGGCCAATGGTGGCTGGCAAACAATACTTGGATGCTGTCGCCGTAAGTTTGAATGACTTCGGAAATAAAGCCGCTCCAGGCGAGGGGATCGCGCACCTGCGCGCCTCGCAAAGAATAGACATTGTGCAAAGTATGCGTCACGAGTTCCGATGCGCAGAGCGCTTCCAATTCGGGGAAATAAAACATCATTTCAGTGGGCGCCTCGGTCTCGGGCGTGTTCCAAAAATCGACCTTGACACCACAAATGGTGCGACTGTCGGGGCTGTCGATGGTCGCCGATCCCGAAATCGTGTCTCCGATGGAGGCGGCGATGATGTTGTTGCGCCCCACGGAGGTGGTCTTGCCGAGCCCAGCATCGACCTGGCCTCGGCTGCCTTTGTTCAGGAGCAGATTGCCATACATATAGGTGGCACGGCGGCCCATCGCGGTGCCGCATGTCACGTTTTCGTTCACGGCATGGTCCATGAAGCCCGACGGTGCATAATAGTGGACGATGCCGGCATTGAGGCTGTCGATGGTGGTGACGCCCAAGATGCCGCCCATGTGGTCGATGTGGCTATGTGTGGAAATCACAGCACGCACAGGCCGGGGGCTCCCGGGAAATAAGGTATTGTTGGCGAGGGTCATGCCAGCCTTGGCGGATGCGGCACTCACGAGCGGGTCGATCACGATCCAGCACTGCACGCCTTTTTCGTTGCCCAAGATCAACGTCATCACCGAGAGGTCCATTCCCCGGATTTGATAGATGTGATCCTTGATGACCTCAAACAAACCTGCCTTGTTGTTGAGTTGCCCGATGCGCCATAGGCTGGGGTTCACTGTGGCCGGCGCATTTTGTGGCTTCAGGGAATCCAAGAAATTGTATTGTTTCATGTTCCAGGCGCCCAGAGGATCGTTGGTGACGATGTTTCCCGACTTGTCGATCATCGCATCAAACGGCGCGAGCCAACCTCTCGTGGCATTGGCATAATCCGTAGTGTCGTCAAAGGGCAACTCCTGGATTACTGATGCATTGGCCGAGGTGGTGAAACTCGATGCAGGCTTGGGCAATTGGTCTCTGATGACCCCGTTACAAGACATTTGCGTCAGCAAAACGCCCAAGACAATTACGTATAAGATAGGATTACTTTTCATTTCCATTGTTGGTTTTTGTGAATGACTAACGGTGTATGCGCAAGCTCATCAATTCAACTTGCGTTCGATCAATTCAGCCAATTTCAATTGCAGGCGTTCACGCTCTTTCTTCACGCTGGGATCGTTGTATTTGGGGTGCTTAGGATTGCCGAGATTCTCCAATTCCAGGGGATCGTTGGCCAAGTCATACATCTCAAATTCTTGATCGGGCGTGTGCTTGGGCGGATCATAAGGCGCAGGAAGCTGCTCGAAATTGTAGGTGGCGTATTTCCAGCGTTTTTCGCGCACGGCTTTGATGCGATTGGCCATATTGCGCATCGGGTTGGATTTTCCTGCATTGCCCGCGTTGTAGTCGTCAAAGGTGAAGAGAATGGCGTCTTGAGGTTCCTTGGCCTTTTGCGGATGGAGGACCACCTGCGACATGTCTGCTCCTTTGAACGTATATTTCAACGGGTTCTTGAGGTTCAGGAGTGCGTTCAGGGTCGGCATCAAATCGAGGAGGGAAATAAGCGCATCGGTCTCGACGCCCTTGGGAAACAAGATCGGGTTGCTGATGACGAGCGGCACGTGGATCGTCTCCTCATAGCAGTTGAACATCTTTTGGCGCATTCCGCCGTGGGTGAGGCCCATTTCGCCGTGGTCTGCCGTGCGGATCACAATGGTGTCGTCGGCCAGCGATTTTGCGTTGGGCGTATCGTATTGGATTTGCAATACATCGAGCAGGGTGCCAATGAACTGATCGATATGCTGCATGAGATTGCCATAAAAATTGAGGTAATTCAACCGCATTTTTTCATTGACCAGAAAGCCCAAACCAGAGTCCAAATAAGGAACCAGAATTTGCTGCACCGTGGGTTTCAAGTTCTTGCGTAGGTCTTCGTCCCAAGTCGCAGGCAACGCAATATCCCCGTCAAAATAGGCGCGATTGTAGTCCTCTTTCCATTGTTGCGTAAGCTCATCCAGCAATTTTCCAGGATAGGCCAGCACATCATGCGGATTGACCAAGGAAACGACGAGCGCCCAAGGTGTTTCTGTGGGGTACAATTGTTTGTTTTGCAGGAAAGCAATGGCACTGCGCAAGTAGCCCAAGTCGCGATTTACACGGCCGCCGCCGAGGTGGTCGAGGTCGGCATCCTCGCCTGCATCGGGTGGCACCCAGCCATCAAATCCATAGTAGGCGAGGTCGGAGGTCGCCAGATTTTCAAATCCGCCGCCGGCATCTTTGGAGAGGTGCCACTTGCCATAATATGTGACGTCATAGCCGCCTGCCGCGAGCATGCGGGCCATGTTTTGGGTGCTCGCCAGCAATTGTGGCTCCAGACTACTATAGGTCTGGTCTTGCGTGAGCGTGAGCGTGACATTGTGTTGCGCGGGATACAGGCCCGTGAACAATGTGGCGCGGCTCGATGAGCACATGCAGGTATTGCAAAATGCATTGTTGAAGGTAATGCCATTGGCCTTGAGACGCTCCATCGCAGGCAGGTTTTCCTTGGCCCAGCCTTCTGGAAAATGCATCACTTGCCGCTCCTGATCGGTGAGGATGATCAAGAGATTGGGTTTCTTAGGAAGTTTCTTTTCAGTTGTTTTCATCGCTTTCATTGGAATTATTGGTCGCACAATATCCAAGGCCGCGCGCGGATCAATTGGCTTCTCACGCGGAATCCTTGGGAGAATGGCCGGGCCGCCTTAACGCAAGGATACGCGGCTCACGACGCCCTGATGCTGATTGCCCAAAGTCTGCGTGCTGAAGAGGTACACCTCCTCGTTCATGCCCGGCGTGATGATCCCCACGGTGGGTTCAGTGGCCTCGGTTTGCACGCGGGCAAGCTCATCGCCCGTCGAGAGCCGCAAGACCACGAGGTTGTCGCGCTTGGCCGTTTCGTCGAAATGATTGATATACAGCAGGTCGGTGGAGTGAACCGCCATGAGCTGCGCGCTCACAAAATAAGACCGCTCCCATAGATCTGACACAGCGCCATCTGCCGACAAGATATGGGCCTTGATCAGTCGATTGGTCGGGTCGAAGGAGACGATGATATGCTGGTCGCCATCGTTGAAGGGGTCGCCTAATATTTTCCAATAGTTGATGCCCGCCTTGGTCGCGCTCGTGCTCAAATGCGGCGTGAGCACCGCGGGCGGATGATGGGTCGATTGTGCGAAAATATGGGCCACATCCTGCACCGCGACGCCATCTGCCAGGTAGGCAGAGTTGTTGGGGAAGATGAAATTGTCGATCATGAAGGTCGAACCGTTGCCCTGGGTATTGAGCGTGGAGTCTGCCGTTGCGCGATATCGCCGGGACCATGGTTTGTCCTCCGTGAAGCCACCCTCGACGATGCGGTAGCGGTGGGTATGCGTCATGTCGATGGTGTAGGCATAGGCGACGCCCGGCTCGGGCTCATCCACCAACATGCGGGCAGTGGCCACCTTGACATATTGTGAGGCCAATACGGGCAGTGCGCCATCTTGCTCCTTGGGGTCGATCTGCAAGAGCCATCCCTGCGACAGGTCGCCCCCAAAGCACTTGGTGATGATGCGGCCATCGCTCAAGGTCGTCATGCCATTGTAGGCGGTGACATATTGCGTTTCAGAATTCCCGATCGCGCGTGGCAGGTACAAGGTCGCCACCGTCTCAAGCGTATCGGGATCGATCTTGTAGAGCACGGCCTGCGCGATCACATACACATATCCGTTTTCATGGATGAGGATGCCGCCGGGGTAATTGATCGCATAGTCCTTGCCTTGCGAGAGCTCGACCTGCTGCATCTCCCCCGTTTGCGGATTGTAGCGCACAAGGTAAGGCTTGACCAGCGGGTGGAGTTGCGGCACGGGCGGATTGTAGGCCGTGGTATTGCCGGCAAGCATATCGACGATAAAGCCTTCCATGTAAAAGGGCATGCCGCCGATCATGAAGACTTGGTCGGCATTGCGGGTGACGCCCAGCATGGGGTGGGGGAGCGAGATGGAAATCAGCTTCAGGTCCTTTGCCTGAAAATCGGCGGGGAAGCCGCCCCATTGGGCCGTCTGCGTCCGCCAAACGTCGCCACCCTCCATGGGCCAAGCGGTGTGGTACAAGCCCGCATGGGCGCGCCTGTACTTGCGATCCTTGAGATCAGAGTTTTTTCTTGTAGTTTCCATATTTAGTGGGTGTAGAGAACGAAAACCAAGATAAGTAAGAGTTCCGATTCATCCAAATGCTTGATTTTCGGCAGTTGTCAAAATGATGATTCCAGTTACGGTTCAGATCAACATCGCTTGAAATCGGTGGCGAATTTGAAAATTTGAGTTTCCAACACCCCAACAACCAATCGGACTCCCCGCCAAGGAAAGCAGCCCGATCACGAAAATTGAAGCTTCATCCAATCCTAGGCCACGACAAACGTGTTTAGCGCAACCAAATTCGGAATCCGTTCGTCGGCCTACCCCAGAATCCAGATGCTGCTGGCGGGCTGAGGAACGAGCATTTTGAATGAAGGTTCAGTACCGCCGCATCATTGCTGGGCGATCAATGTCGTTCCTCGGCTCAATGATGATATTTGGGGCAGTGCCCGGCTCTGAAGGGAAGGCCAAGGAACAGGTGTTGGATCTGTCATGCCCCACAGCGCACCTCGTGCACTGCTCTCGCCCGCAAATTCACTTTGAAATCTGATCCTATTGCCATAGTTTTCGGGCAATGCGCTGTCACTACTTTTTCTTTTCGCTGTTGTTCTCCTTGCTGGCCTTGATCCTGGGCCACAGCTTGCAGGCACAGGTGCGTGCGGAGCAGACGCCCGAGGCACTTTCCTTGTGGCTCCCGGGCAAGACCGCGCCTGCCATTGTCTTTCCCTTGCAGGAGGATTGGCTCGCTGCGCGGATGGCGAGTTCCACGATCAAGGGGCGCTTGGGGTCCTTTCGACTCAAGGAACATGTGCGCAGCCATTTCCGGTTTGAGGCGATTGATTCGATCGTCAGCATTGCGCGAGGCGGACTTCAAATCGACGGGCATTTGCGCGAACGGAGCCGCGTTTGCGCTTTCAGATTGCTGGCTGTCGCAGCTGGCGAAAACGAATTAAAATTGTCGATCCACACGCGCAGCAACCTTCCCATGGACCGGATCATATTGCGCTATGTGCAACCGAGTGAGGCGCATCTTTTTGGTTTTGGAGAACAATTTTCCCATTTGAATATGCAAGGCCGTCGCGTCACGATGATCCCCGAGGAAAATGGCATCGGGCGCGGGGATCCCAAAATCACAGCCTTCACGCGGCTCGCCGGCGTGGCTGGGGGCGATTGCAGCACTTATGCCCCGATACCCTTTTACATGAGCAGCGGCGGCAAGGGAATCTGTGTCACACAAGGCTCGCCCTGGTACTTTGATTTTGGGCAGCACGACCGCGCAGAAGTTTATGCCTTGGAGGGTTCCCTGGAAATGACCATCTGGCAATACCCGCAACCGCTGGACATGATCGAAGCCTTCAGCCGCATCAATGGGCGGTTTCCCCTGCTACCGGATTGGGCATTTGGAACATGGCTGGGGATCCAAGGCGGAACAGCGCGAGTGGATTCCGTCTTGAAGGTCATGCAGGCGGCCGATTGCAATATGGCGGCGGTTTGGATCCAAGATTGGGTCGGAAGGCGTGCAACGCAATATGGCAATCGGCTGCAATGGCATTGGGAAGCAGACACCGCGCAATATCCCGATCTAAAAGCATGGATTGCGGCCAAAAATGCACAGCAGATCAAGGTCCTAGGTTATATCAATCCCTTTTTGAAGGCGGAAAGCAAATGGGTGGATACCCTTGCGCCTTATTTTGCGCACGATGTCCATGGAGTGCCCATTTGCCTGCCCGTGGGCGGTTTTGACGCCTACCAATTTGAATTGAATGATTCGGCGACGTCACAAATGATGATTGACCTCATCCGCAAAAACATGGTCGATGTCGGCTTCTCGGGCTGGATGGCAGACTTTGCAGAATGGTATCCCGCCGGGGCATATTTGCGCGATCCTTCCGGGAAAAAAGCACCATGGATAGTGCGCCACAACAGCTACCCGATCCAATGGCAATCCATCAACCGTCAAGCGATTGCGACGGCGCCAGATTCCAGCGATTACGTCTTTTTCAGTCGCTCGGGTTATTTGGGTGCAGGCCAATACGCAACGGCCTATTGGGCGGGCGACCAAATGACGAGCTGGGGTGAAGACGATGGCTTGCCATCGGCGGTCAAGGCGCTGATCTCCTCGGGGATGAGCGGCATTGCGATCAACCATAGCGACATCGGGGGCTATACCAATGTGTCAAATGCCCTGCTGAAAATCAATCGAGACCCCATCCTGTTGCAACGCTGGGCTGAATTTGCAGCGTTTACGCCCATTTTCCGTACACATGAAGGCTTGATTCCCAGCCAAAATGCCCAAGCCTACGATACACTTGATGGGCTGGCGAAAAGCTTTGCGACCATGTCGCGCGTCCATGCTGCGCTGCGTCCCTACCTCAAATCCCTGAATGTCGAGGCACATGAAAAAGGCTGGCCCATGGTCAGGCATTTGTGGTTGCATTATCCCGACGATCCCGAGGTATTGGATTTGAAATACGAGTACCTGCTCGGCCGCGACATCTTGGTCATTCCGAATATTGCGCCGCCGAGTCCCAAAAATAATCGATCCTCCGTCCACGCCTATTTCCCTGAAGGAAATTGGGAGCATTTGCTCCAACCCAATATCCTTGTGACGGGAAGGCAATGGTTGGAGGTGGATGCGCCTCTGGGCAGGCCGGCGGTCTACATTCGGGCAGATAGCCCTTGGAAGTTGCAGCTGCAGGAGGATATTGCGGAGGCTTACCGTTAGGGTGCTTACTTTTGGAATGTGGTTTATAACTATCCGCAAAATGTTGATCGGGACCTGCGCACACTCGTTGGATTGATCAAATTTTCATTCCCCAGACGATAAAGGCCCTGGCTTGCGCACCAACGCAAAAAGGATGACACCCATGACCACCGCTTGCTGAAACAAACTGTTGATTGCCCCTAGGGTACCCGTGAGCGGTATGGGAAAGGCAATCAAAAAAAACACGATGGAGAATACGATCAGACCCACGGTGCTTTTGACCTCGGCGGCGAGTAGGGTGAGTAGCCATATCATGGGCATGATCACGTACCCTGGCGCAAACGGGCTTTGCATCGCAGACAATGTGAGCAGGCCCAGCCACATGGACAATTGCTGCGTGCGATCTTTCTTTTTCAACCCAGCCCATATTGCGATGCCCACGATCGATAGCGTAAACAGCGAATTAAAAATGCGCGCAGAGCCCCAGATATCGTCAAATTTCATCCCCAAGAGCTGCAACTTGAATGGCGTACCAAAGGGGCTGGAATTGATGAGCGTGCTGGTGTCTGAGAGGGAGAACCATTTCACCGATTCCCCAGAGGCAATCATCGGCAATTGGTAGGTGAGGAAACTCTCCACGGGTTGAAAACCGAAAAAGAGGATCGTCGCCAACGTGTAGAGGATGCCAAATGCAAATGTCCATGCAAGGGCTCGCCATTGTCGCTGCACCAGCAAGGTCACGACCAAGATACCGGGCGAAATCTTGGAAAGCATTGCAAAGGCCAGCAAGGCTCCTCCCCAGACAGGCCGCTTTTCGTCAAAGGCGATCATCGCCAGGACCGCCATCACCATCACGACATGATGCACATTCCCGACTTGCAGCGTGATCATGACAATCACACTGCTCCAGAGGAGCGGTATCAACAAAAGCGCATGATGTTTGCCTTTTTCACCCACCCAGCGCGCGGTCATCCAGAAACCCATCGCCAGCATCAAACCGCAAAACGCAAACCAAATCGCCCGCTGCACCAAAAAATCACCGCTGACCGCATCAATTGCCCCAGGGAGCAACAAAAATTGGGGCGGATACATATAATTGTCCAGGTAGAAGGGCGCGTATGGGCCGGTCGTATCGGGACCGAGATCCCTTTGAGGGCCTGATTGCGCCTCATCGGGCCAGAGATGTGTATCGTATAGGTTGCTTTCGCCAGCCTTTGCAAGGTCCACGGCATGCATATAGGCGGTCAGGCAGGAATGGCTCTTGAAAAACGCCAGATCGGGCATCACCGAGCACTCCACCCGCGTGTGATCCCCCATGAAGGTACTGAGGCGGGAAGTTTGAAAAAGCGAAAAGGTCGATAACAAGACCAGCAAGCCTGTTTTGACCTTTTGGTTTCTTGCAAGCCCATCCAGGTCTTGTGGAACCCGAGCGGCGAGTGATGTGACAAACAACGATTGAAGACTCGCTAGCACAAGATAGGCCAGCGACATCGCCAGCCAGGAGGTGACATCGGGACAAAGAACCGCGCCAGCGCAAACACCAATCACAGACGCAAGCAGCAAGCTCAACGCATGCTTGCGCCTGCGGATAAAGATGTGACCCGCAATCACACCGCCTGTGACAAAAAGCGAACCCAAGGTAATGCCCAAAGCATCCACTTTCAGCCCAAAGGAAGTGGCAATCAAGAGCCACCCAGCCTGGAAAAACAGGGGCGCCAAGGTCAGCGCGGCCATGGCAGCAAAGCCAATCGATTCAAAAGACCTTCTATCGACCATTCATTCAAAAACGATAACATGAGCAAGCAAGACGCAATCTAAGACAAAACTGAAAACGACGAGCGACGCTCTTTTTGCGCTCGAAGCACCCAGTCGTTTGCCAGGACATCGTTCCCATTCAATTTGATGCGACAGTGCAACACGGTTTCACAGGCCGCAAGCTACCCTGGATTTCATTCTCCTGTAAGCTGAATGCAGGGGAATATTGCAAGGTGGGATGGTACACCACTGGTACATCCCGCAAGAAAATTTCCAATTTCCGCTGAATTTGAGGGTTTGTCCTTGATGGGGCGGAATGTGATGGAGGTACCGATCAAGGATGCCGATGCAGATCGTGACCAACGCAACCGAGCCTCCATTTGATTGGAGGCCCGGCGTTGGTGAAGGTGGCTGCAAACTCACCGATTTGATCGGCATCATCTTTTGGAAGCGGCTGGTTTTGCGCTCGATGACAAGCGTTGATACATTGTCATTGCAACAAATCCGCCCTACTTCACGCTGGTTTTGAGGCCGAGCTGCGTTTGGATGGCTTCCAACTGTGCCTTCATCTCGGCCATTTGCTTGGCGGCGTCTCTGAGTTGAGCATTTTCGCTTTGCAAGGCATCGATCATCACCTGCTGCTCCTGCACCGCCTTCACCAAAGGCATGATGAATTGCGAATAGGCGACGCTGTAGTGATCGGTGGGATTGGCTGCATCGGCCACGTGGAGGCCGTCGAAGTCGTAGCCCAACTGCTTGCAAACTGCCTCGAAATCATCGCATTTTGACGACAACAATCATGTTCTCCGTCTCAACTAAGCAACTCATAACCCGTAAAGCCTGATTGAAAGAATACTTGAAATAGGAGAATATGAAAAGAGGAATCGTGGAATCAGGAATTCGAGGTGGCACTTTTCAAAAACGTGCCTTTACGTGGATCGCTGCCGGATTGATTGCGGGAACTGCTGCATTGACGGGCTGTACTTGGGACCATGTTCCCGATCCACTGGTCGTAGAACCCGGTCTTTGCTTTGAAACGGATATCATGCCGGTATTTGTGGCCTATTGCGGCACCACCGGCTTGGGCGGAGACGGTTGTCACAACCCAACCGAGCATGCTGAGGGCTACGACTTCACGAGCTCCAACGGGATCATGCGCGGCGTGACTGCGGGTAGGCCGGGAAATAGCAAGGTCATCGAAGCCATGCGGAATGGTGGTGAAGAGCAAATGCCGCCGGCAAACCGTCCGCAGCCGACTTCCGAGCAGATTGCAACGATCGAGGCATGGATCGAAGCGGGCGCAATCAACTCAACGGGTTGTACCACGGTATCTTGTGATTCCGGCGCGGCTGTCACTTACAGCGGAGACATCCAACCGATGTTGGCCACCTATTGCAACGGCTGCCACGGCAGCGGAAGCCCGAGTGCAGGCATTGACCTCACGAATTTCAATGTCGTCAAGCAGAATGCAATTTCCGGCAGACTCGTTGGCGTGATCACCGGCAACCCGAGTTATGTCGTCATGCCGCCCAACAGCGCCTTGCTTCCGAGTTGCTATGCCACCAAGATCGAGTGCTGGATTGCAGCAGGAGCCCCTAACAATTGATTTGCGTAGATTTGGATAGACTGCCCGTCAGCTTGTGAATGATTTTTCAATCACTGCCAACTACTATGCGCAGGATTGTATGCACCACAAGCGCATTTTTGGTTGCTGATCGAGCAGGCGGCAGAATTCAAGAAAGGGCGTGAATGAGCAGAATTCGGCTTGCGCCCCGATAACGATGGGGTTCATTGCTTTACCCATTGGTAGCGTCCATCCTGTGCACAACAAATCGGGCCACCCTCCAAGGAAGGCAGCCCGATCTTCAAAAGTTGGTCGCAAGATCAATCCTACTCCACCGCAAACTTTAAACGCTTCGCCTCCGACTTGCCGGGCGTCTGCCGTTGAATCTTGAAGTAGTACACGCCCGCAGACAGGTTGAAGTCCATCTCCCAAGTGTTCTCGCCTTCCGAGGTCACTTTGTTTTCGCAGAAGACGCGCTTGCCCGTAATGTCCCGGACGCAGACTTCCACCTCGCCCATCTCGGCAGCATAATATTTCACGGTGAACTTGCCGTCGTTGGGATTGGGGAAGGGCGAGGGCTCGGTGGCCTCGGCGGAGCTGCCGTCGGTTTTGGGCAGGGCCGCAGGAGGGGTGCTGAAGGTGATCGTAGCCGAGAACCCCGAGTTGCCGCTGTTGCTGCAATTGTCGGCTCCCGCCACTGACATGTGCGGTTGGGGGTGAGACCGGTGATGGCCGTCGTGCCGGCGGGGGCGCTCGTGGCGACTTGCGTCTATCGTCTGCCATGTTGGGCCTTTAAGAATTGTCCCTTTGCCCTGCCATCGTGGCCTACCCCACCATTTTTCATGAATTTTTGATTAAACTTGCCTTGACAAAGTGCCCGCGCAAGCGGACTGTATGTGAACAATGGCTTTCAAAACGCCATCGCATCAGCCCGCAACACGCAGGAACGATGTCTCGGGGGGGATTTTTGACGGATGTTGGGAGGGTATGCCGGCCGCGCAAACGCGGGGCGGGCAGGCGATTCCAGCCTCCATTACCCAAATAATGCAGCAGCATGGTCAAAGGCACATTGATCCCGATCGGCGGGAATGAGGACAAGGGAAACGGTGAAAACGAGATGTACACGCTCGAGTTTCTCAAGGAGGGCATCCTCTCGCACGTGGTGCGCGAGAGTGGGGGCGACCGGGCCCGCATCGTCGTGATCCCCACGGCGAGCAGCATCCCCAAGGAGGTCGGCAACAATTATCTCAACGCCTTTGACAAGCTCGGCGTGCGTGATGTGGAGGTGATCCACATCCAAGTTCGCCAGGACAGTTACCGCAAAGACTACCTCAAGCTCATCGAGCAGGCCGACTGCGTCATGTTTTCGGGCGGCGACCAGAGCAATATCGTGGACCGTATCGGCGGCACGCGCATGCACGAGATCATGAGCGAGCGCTACAAAAAGGAGGACTTTGTGATCGCCGGCACGAGCGCGGGCGCCATGTGCATGAGCAGCGAGATGATCTCCGGCGGCAACATCACCGACGCCCTCTTCAAAGGCTCCGTGCGCATGCGGGCCGGCATGGGCTTCATTCCCGAGCTCATCATCGACTCACACTTCATCCAGCGCGGCCGATTCGGGCGTCTCGCAGAGGCCGTCGCCAAGTTTCCCAGCATCATGGGCATGGGCCTCGCCGAGGACACGGGCGTGATCATCAAAAACTGCAACGACTTCAAGGTCATCGGCTCGGGCATGGTGGTCTTGTTTGACCCCTCGCAGCTCACGCACAACAACGAGGAGATCCTGGTGCAAGGCACCCCGATGTCGATGAGCAACCTGATTGTACACATCCTCTCCAACTC
>JANMIM010000256.1:0-5875 GCA_031375795.1 Bacteroidota bacterium | reverse complement strand
GCGATGCACCGCGACCGCTGCTGCTCCTGCTCGGCCAAAAAGACCTAACCTATTTGTTGGCGGCGCGAAACGACAGCGCAATCTTTAGTTACGATTACGGCGGCCCGCTGGGAGATCCTTTTGTGCAAGTGGTGATCAAGGATGGCTATTTTTCGATAGAGCACTACGGCGGCAGTAGCTGGCGATGGAGTCGGACCACGACATTTAAGTATTCTGCAGAACAGCGGGCGTGGTTCCTACACAAGGACGGTGGCGAAACCTTCAACACCAGTACTTTGGAATCCTCAGACGAATATTTGAAGACCACCAGGGACTTTGGGGTGGTGCCATTTGTGGGCTTTGACATTTATGAATCAAAAGATTGAGCGATCGATGGTATGGAAATGAATCGGGTCAATATGAAAAATACAATGAATGCCGTGCCTTTCAGGCCGAAGACTAGCGGTCTTGGCGGGCTGTTGCGGCATGCTGTGGCGGCAATTTGCCTTTTGGGAATGGCCTTCATGGTCTCAGGGCAATCCTACACATCCTTTTTCACCGGCGACACGACCGATGCTTTGGCGACAGCCTCGGGCGGCGTGTGCATGATGGGCGGCGCGACCGAAGACGACAATGCCATGCGATGGTTCCTGAACCGCAGCGGCGGCGGCGACATCCTCGTGCTGCGCGCCTCGGGTTCCAATGGCTACAACGCCTACCTCTACAGCCAACTCGGCGTCTCCGTGAATTCCGTGGAGACCATCCGCTTTGACAATGCTTCTGCCGCGACCGACGCCTACGTGCAGCGTCGCATCGCCGAGGCCGAGGCGATTTGGTTTGCCGGCGGCGACCAGTTTGACTACATCAGCTACTGGCGCGGCACGGCGATCGACAGCCTCATCAACGACGGCTTGCACAACCGTCACCTCGTGATCGGCGGCACGAGCGCGGGCATGGCGATCTTGAGCCGCTATTATTTCTCCGCAGCAAATGGCACCGTCACCTCTGCCACCGCCCTCGGCAATCCCTATTCGCCCCAAGTCACGGTCGATGGCACACCCTTCTTGGTCGTCGATTACCTCGCCGACGTCATCACCGACACGCACTACGACAACCCCGACCGCCGTGGGCGTCAGGTAGCATTCATCGCCCGCGTCCTCACCGACTTCGGGCAGTCGATCAAGGGCATCGCCTGCGACGAGTACACTGCGGTCTGCATCGACACCCTGGGCGTCGCGAGTGTGTATGGCGACAGCCCGAATACCGACGACAATGCCTATTTCATCCAGGTCAATTGCCAGGTGCCCAATAACTTACCCGAAGTCTGCACGGCTGGTCAGCCGCTGCAATGGGACCAAAATGGCGAGGCCATCAAGGTCTACCGCCTCCAAGGAACGCCCTCGGGTGCCCATACCTTTGACCTCAACGATTGGAAAACAGGCAATGGCGGGAGCTGGGAAAATTGGTCGGTGTACAATTCGCAGTTGTTTGCGGCGCCGTCCACTGAGATCGCCTGTGGCCCGGTGGGGATCGCTGCGAGCACAGAGGCAAATGGCATCGATTTGTTTCCCAACCCATGCCACGGCGGGCAGATTCATGTCGCCAATCATTCGGGCCCGATCAGCCAGGTCACGATCATCAATTCCTTGGGCCAGAAGCTCTTGCAATATCGACCTGCCACGATCCTGGACGAGGCGATGTTGGAGATTGCCGATTTCCCAGCGGGAATCTACCGCGTGAGTGTGGAGGCTGGGAATGTAGTGAAAACCCGGACGTTGGTGGTCCAATGAATCATTTCTGGACAATGGGACAGAACGCAAAGGGCCGCCAAGTGTTGATCGTCCTCCGTAGATTTTACAATATTCAGCAACGATGATGCCTTTCGAAATTAAAACCGAGCGCTTGAAATTGAAGGAACTGAGCCTCGACGATGCTCCCTTTATCCACGAATTGCTCAACAGTCCTGAGTGGCTCGCCCATATCGGTGACCGCAACATCAAGACCTTGGACGATGCGCGCCGCTACCTGAAAGGACCGATTGACAGCTATGCCACCCACGGTTACGGCCTTTGGAGGGTAGGGCTGCGGGACAATGACGAGCCGATCGGCATCTGCGGCATCATTCGCCGCATCAGCCTGGAGGGGCCCGACCTTGGATTTGCATTGCTGCCGGGCCATGTCGGCAAGGGCTATGGCTTCGAGGCGTCTGCGGGCTGCCTGCGTTTTGCCAATGACCACCTCGGGATCAATCGGTTGCTCGCCATCACCACCCCCAGCAATGCACGCTCGATCAAGCTCTTGCAAACCCTGGGCTTTGCACACGAGGAGGATTTGCTGCTTCCGGGCGAGGTGCAAGAGGTGATGCTGTTTGCAAAGGAATTGGACGGGGCGGGTGCTGAATCACTCGGCTAATATTCTGGACAAAACCTCCATTGGATGCGCATACCGTGGCCGATTTTGTGCGGGAATGCGCTAGTTTTGTGCCGAAAATCTAGTTGTCGAGTGGGAATGCTTCCTTTGAGCCGATATTTTGTACGTTTTGCGGGCCTTGGCAGGGTCTTTGCGCTCCATGGCGGCATGAGGAAATCGCATTTTCGGGAGAAATTGTTGGCGATCAGTTGCTTGATGGTCGTTTTTGTTGGGGTGATGGCCAATGTGAGCGCGCAAGGAATCGATACCTTGCGTGGCGTGACGACCACAGAAGGCCAGCGCATTCCATTTACCGTGATCGTCAAGCATTCGGGTTATGATGAACATTATGTCCACCTCCCTGTAATCCTCTTTTTGCACGGAGCGGGCGAGCGCGGCACCGACAACCAATTGCAACTCACGGTCGGTTTGCCCCGCTTGATGCAATCGATGGATGAGCTGAGCAGTGATGGTTACGTGATCATCGCGCCGCAGTGCCCCGTCGACCAAAAGTGGGTCGATACCGATTGGACGGCACTTTCCCATGCGATGTCCCCGACCATTTGTCCGACCCTGGGTGCTGCCGCTGCCATCGTTGACAGCATGCTTTGGGTTTCCAAAGGGTATTTCGATCAAAGCCGCATTTACGTGACTGGCGTTTCCATGGGCGGATTTGGGACCTGGGATTTGGTGCAGCGCTACCCCAATAAATTTGCAGCTGCGATGCCCATCTGCGGCGGCGGCGACCTCGCCCAGGCTCCGGCCTTAAAGGCGATGCCGATCTGGGCATTCCACGGCCAAAAAGACAAACTCGTCAAGACCACGCGCTCGACCGACATGGTGCAAGCCGTGCGCGCCGCAGGGGGAATTGCCAAGATGACCATTTACCCAGACCTCGGACACCTGTGCTGGAATACCGCCTACAAGGACCTCGAAGCCATCCAATGGCTGCTGTCGCAAACTCGCAAGGATGAATAGTTCGCAGAAAATCATGTTACAAGTGGCCTTGGCGTTTGTGGGCCTGTTTTTGTTGTTTTTCAGTTTGGGATCCTACAAGGAAGCATTGCCATTTGGTCTGAAAAAGGTGAAGCTGCCCATGACCGAGCTGCCGCCACCCCCGAAATTCTTCACGGGCAAGGTGCCGATGCCCAAGGACACGATCCCGTACTTTGACTTTGGCAAGCTCAGCATGTTCATCGACACATCTTGGGCACGGCCGGGCAAGCAGGTGACCGCCAAGCCTGTGCGCGACAGCGTGCAGCCGCTTTTCCTCGCACCTTACCGCCGCGTGGACTGCTCCGACAGCTGCCTGCCGAGGATCTTGCTCCTCGGCGACTCACAGCTCGAGGGCCTGCGCCGCCCCGTGTACAACTACTGCGTCGCCAATGGCTATGACCTCGTGGCCTCGGTCGTGTGGTATGGCAGCTCCACCAAGCAATGGGGCAGCACCGATACCTTGAGCTACTTCATCGACTATTATGATCCTGTGCACGTCATCTTCGCGATCGGTCTCAATGAGTTGTTTGTCAATGACTTTGACGATCGTCGCACCTACATCGACAATATCATGGGCACGTTTGCCGCCAAGGGTGTCGGCTATACTTGGATCGGTCCGGCAGCTTGGAAGGAAGACAAAGGGGTGATCGACATCATGCGTGAAAAGGTCGGCAAGCACTTTTTCTCCTCAGAGAAGCTCGTGCTCGCCCGCGCCAAGGACGGCATGCACCCCAGCAACGACGCGGCGCGTGTATGGATGGACAGCGTGGCGACCTTCATGCGCAATACCACCGACATCCGGTTCCAAAACAAGACGCAAGGCGATCCCAAGTATGCCTACAGCCCATTCATACTCCTTCAGCAACCTCAATAAGCAATGAACTGGTCCAGCCTCCTCGAGCAATTCTTGCACAATCCCAAAGAGCCGTTGCTCTTTCACACGGGGATTTTCCTTTTTATCTTCAGCATCTTCCTGATCGCCTATTCGCAGGTCTATCAGCAAAACTCCCTGCGCAATATTTTCATCGTCGTGTTTGGGTTTTACTTCTACTACAAGGCGAGCGGCGTCTTTTTGCTCTTGCTCATCACGACGATCAGCGCCGACTATCTTTTTTCGATGTTGATGGAGCGACAGTCGCATCCTGGCTTGCGCAAGCTGCTTTTGATTGCGGGCATTTTGTTTAGCCTTTCGTTTTTGCTGTATTTCAAATACACCGATTTTTTCTTGGAAAACATGGCCTTGCTGCAAAACAAGCCATTCAATCCGCTGCATTTGGTGATGCCGATCGGTATTTCATTTTATACTTTCCAGTCGATCAGCTACTTGGTGGATATTTATACCAAGAAGATCACGCGGCCCTCGTATTCCGATTACCTGATGTACATGAGCTTTTTCCCGCACCTGGTCGCTGGGCCGATCGTGCGGGCGCGTGATTTTCTGCCGCAGCTCAAGGAAAAGGTCACCATCACCCAAGACAATCTCAACGAGGCATTTTTCCTGATTACCAAGGGGCTCGTGAAAAAGGCCATCATTGCAGACTTTGTGGCGCAATATTCCGACGCGGTGTTTGCGCAGCCCGATGGATTTTCTGGGACCGAGAATCTGATTGCCTCGCTCTGCTACACCTTGCAAATATTTTGCGACTTCAGCGGCTACACCGACATGGCGATCGGCGTGGCATTGCTCATGGGATTCAGGCTCTGCCTCAACTTTGATTCGCCCTACAAATCTTTGAACATTACCGAGTTTTGGCGCAAGTGGCATATCTCGCTCTCGTCTTGGTTGCGCGACTACATCTACATCCCACTCGGCGGCAACCGCAAGGGATTTGTGCTGCAATTGCTCTTCTTGCTCACAACGATGCTCATCGGCGGATTTTGGCACGGACCGAGCTGGAAATTTGTGTTTTGGGGAGCTGGGCATGGGCTTCTGTTGATTTGTCACAAGCTGTTTACGATGGCATGGCCCGATTCGCCCGCAGCACCGCGGGCAAGCAAGGCCGACAACCCTCATGATGAAAAAGTGACCGAGCCCGCGCCCAAACCACAGAAAAGCACCTTGCAACGGGTGATGTCGCCGCTGTTTTGGCTGCTCACATTTGGCAGCGTATCCTTGTTGTGGATCCCGTTTCGGGCGGCCACGATGACCGATGCCATGACCATGTACCACAAGCTGGGTACGGGATTTGACTTGGCGATCTTCTTGAAGGCGGTGGAATTGAATCGTCTGCTGTATGTCTTTTTGGCGATCGGATATTTGGCGACGATGATGCCCGACGTCGTGAAAAAAGCGGTGCGCAAGGGCTATGACCGCACGCCTTTCATTGCCAAGATCCTCGTTCTGGCGGCCTTGGTGCAGGTATTTATCCAAGTGCGGAGCGAGTCCGTACAACCGTTTATTTACTTTGAGTTTTGATGGGATGCTGCTGTCATGTCGACCGGAGTTTTGGTGGCTTGGCAAGGAGCGCCGCGACGCCCCCCAGGCCCCAAA
>JANMIM010000204.1:0-2284 GCA_031375795.1 Bacteroidota bacterium | reverse complement strand
AGGGCTAGGGGCAGGCAATGATCGGGCGGATGGGACATATTTTCCCGGGGCAAACGCATTCTCCCGCTCCAGCATCTTCAGCAGTGAATCGGCGACCATTTTGTGCAATTTCTCATTGGGATGCGGGTCGTTTTGGTTCACGATGTAGTCGATGGCCGGCTTCCCGAGCAGCATGTCGCGCACGCTCAGGGTCGGGATGCCATGCCCACGGTAGCGCTGCTCGATGGGATCCGTCGCAAATTGGCTGCCCTCTGCATTCTCCAAAAACGGGAAGACGACGGCCGCCATGGGCACCTGCAACGAGTCACCATAAGCCACGAGCCGGTCGATTTCCTTGAAGTGGGCATAGCGCACCTTGAGAAAGGCAAAACACTGCTTGATGTACCCAAAATAGTCGCCCAATTCATCGGGATGGGGGTAGCGCCAATAGAGGTAATTCCACAAATAAGACCTTCGCACAAAATACCGCGCCGCGCCCCAGAGGTCATGGTAGCTGCGGGCATGTTGTAACGTGAGTCCGCCGAGCTCGCCGTCGGTCTCGATGTCGTTGGGGTACCAGGAAAAGATGAGGATGTCGGGCTTGTAGGCAAATTGGCGCAGGCGCTTGTTTTCATCGCGGGCATCTGAGCCGCCGACCCCGAGATTGTACACACGGAATTCATGGCCGGGGATCATGGCCTCCAATTGGTCGCTGAAGCGGTCCTCTCGGTGCTCGATCCCATGACCGGCAACGAATGAGTCGCCGATCACCAAGACCTTGCGCTTGCGTGTGCTCGTGGAGTCATACTCGGCGTCGCGGTAGCCCTCGCTGTTCAGCTCCCAATGGTTCAGGAACCAAGCCCGGGAGCCCAAGGTGCCGTTGAAGCGGTGGGTGCCCTCGTGAAACAAAAAAACGCCCTCCAGCAATATCAGGACAAAGATCAGCCCGGCGCTCGCCACCGCGAGGTTGCGGTAAAATGGATGCAGTTCGGCACCGTCGCGCTGCTTCACGACGGCTTGGTAAAGGGTATTGGCCAGGAAAAAAAGCAGCAACAACAGATACAGGATTCGCAAGCCCTTGAATTGCCCGGGATGGATCACATTCAAGGAAAACATGATGCCCAGCAGCATGCAAAACAAAAAAAGATTGAAAGGGAAGGAATCGTTGAGGTAATGCCGCAAACGCTTGGGCGCCCAGACCACAATGACGCCCATGACGGCACTGAGCACGGCGACCAGGCCGGGGAGCAGGTAGCGGATGTCGCTTTCATGGAAATGCTGGGCCGGGATTGCGGGGATGATGCCCTTGGCGGCCCAAAAGGACAAGGCGATCGGATTGAGCAGCAATGCCAATCCCAGCAGCACATATCCGCTAAACACGTAGAGGTCCGATTTTGCCCTGAGCCGGGGATCCATTGACTGAACTGAGGTGATTCTTATTCACTGCAAAGGAACGGAGAATTGAGCACGGACACAGCGGAATTGAGCGTGATTAATAAACAGTTATCAATCTTGTTGTGAGTTGATTTTAGTACAGTCAGGCAAGACGGGTCAGCGCCAGCCGAGGGTCATTTCTTTTGGATTGAAGTGAGGAGGATTCCCAAATTGAGGATTCACAACGCCCATGGAGTTCACGATGCGCCAGTTGCGAGGATGCAGGTAGGCCCGAAAACCGCGCATGTCGCGCACGCTCAGGCTGTCCTCGACACTCTCTTTAAGCGCATAACCCCATAACTCTGCAAATTCTTCCAGGTCAGGGATCGCCTGTATTTCGGCAAGGGTCAGAACTTTCTTCCTGAGGTTCTTGGCGGTTTGTAGGAGGCTGTCGATTCCTAACATTGCTTTGTAATTGTCTGACATTAGGAACCGCTTCCGATTGTTTTTGGGATATTCCTCTGAGTCAAAAAGGTCCTCTTCCCAAGGATGATAGGGAAGCATGTCCATAAAAATTGGTTCCCAAACCGCATACTTTTGCAGCCCTTGCATGGCAGGCGTGGGCTCTATAAAGCCATGAGACCATGGAAAATCGCCTCCATCACTGAAAATCTCGCCGATCAACTGCTTTTTGTAATACATGAAAAAGGCTGGGCTACTGACGAATGTCGTCATGGTCACCAATGCGTTTCCTTGCGCGGCTGCATCAAGGTAGCAGTTCCGCAGTTGCTCAAATTCTTCCCAAACCACACGTTTCAACTCGGCCTTGTCCTTGCGCAATTCTCGAAAGAAGGTCTTCCAGCGCCGCCAAGATGCCTGCAACCTTTGCATTAATTCCTCTTCCGAAATCTGTGCCAAGGCCTCGGCCACC
>JANMIM010000201.1:0-3985 GCA_031375795.1 Bacteroidota bacterium | reverse complement strand
CAAAAAGGACGATCCCGCGCCTGAGCCAAGGAGATTTCCACAATTTGGGGGAGGGTCTGTGCATAGGTCCAGAATCTGGTGAGCTGACGCCGATGGGTTTGTATTTGAAGTTCTTTTTTGCCTAAATTTAATGCGTCTACATGAAATCTGCTTCATGCAATTACGCCTGTTGCCGTGTTTGGCATACTGAATAGGGAAGTCCTTTGATTTTAATTGATTTTCAAGCGCCAGGTTCATCATCAGCCAAGGGCGTGCTGCTTCCCTTTTCGTTCATTTGGATTCGTCTATTTGCCAATTTTATCGTCTTAGTCCACTTCATCTAAAGCTACGTCTATGATCCGTCAACACAAGGAAAGCGCCAAGAAGAACGCGACGCCCGAGCACGCTGACCTCGAATCTGAAAAAGGCTCTGCGGTCAAGTCGCCCCCCAGCCAATTGTTTGCAGGGGCAGACGCCGGCAGCAACAAGGGAAATGACCGGCCGGTCCAGCAGAAGCAGGGCAGCTCGGGTATGCCGGGCGGTGTGCAGGAGAAGATGGAGGGCGCATTCGGGGAGGATTTCTCAGACGTCAAGATCCACGCAAATTCATCGGAATCGAGCCAGATGGGCGCCCTCGCCCATGCACAGGGCAACGATATCCACTTCGCCCCCGGGCAATACAACCCAGAAAGCCAGGCAGGCCAGGAATTGCTCGGTCATGAGCTTTCGCACGTCGTGCAGCAGCGCGAGGGCCGTGTGAAACCCACCACCGAGGTCGCCGGGCAGCCAGTGAACGCCGACAAGGGTTTGGAGACCGAGGCCGACCAACTTGGCAAGTCTGCCGCAGCGGGTGCGACGCAACTCAAGGCAGCGCCGAGTAAGCAGTCGGGTGCCCAGGCGAAAAAAGGACCGGTGCAACGCAAGGTGCTCGCCAATGCAACCGACAAGGAGCAATTCTTCAAGGAATACCGTGAGCGTGCCGAGGCAGTGCTCGCAGGGTGGTATGAGAAGACCAAGACCAAGGAGGACCGCGATCAACTCACGGGGCAGATGTTTGAAAATGCCGCCCGCAAGGTCTATGAGGCCAAGGGCGACACCAAGTTTGTCGTGCCCGTGGAGTTTGCTTTGGCACAGGCACGCCTCGAAGGCGGCGTGTCGCGCAACGAGCGCCTCGGCCAAGGCAACGTATTCAACGTGGGAGCCTATGACAGCGGGGTGACAGCAGGAGAGAAGAAGGTCAATTCCCTGGAAAAGGGATTTGACGCCTATTATACCTTCATGGCCAACAATATGCTCGACGACAAGACGCCGGAGCAATTGCTGGAAAAAGGCAATTTCACCAAGGGTCCCAATCAAACCGGCGGCGTCTATGCCACCAACCCGGTCTACGAAGGTCACATCAAGGGCGAGATCGGCAAGATGAACATGAAGGACGCCGGCTTCTCGATCTCCAAGCCCGTGGGTATCGGCGCCAAAAATCTGCCTGCAGACGTGGAAAAGGTGGGCAAGCTGCTCGCCAAGATCGGCTACCTGTCAGAAGGCGATGTGAAGGACAGCACCAAGGTCAGTGACGCCATCCTCAAGTTCCAGACCACCGAGATTGCACCCGAGGGCGAGAAGTGGTTCAAGGACAGGATGAAGTGGGTCACCAACCCAACCGATCAAAAGAACATGCAGATCCAGCTCGACGGCTTGCGCGACGGGGTGGTCTCCAATAGTGGCACGACCCTGGGCGTCATCTACTTCATGGCAGCCATGGGCGGCAAGATCCAAACCACGGGTGGCACGGCCAAGGCGACCGGTACCACCACCAAGCCGGTCACACCTGCAAAGCCTGATACCTCCACGGTCAAGCCATCCACACCTCAAAACACGACGACCAAGCCCACGGCATCCAGCAACTCGAGCTGGTGGCAAGATGCCTACAGCTATGTCGCCGATGCAGCCTCCAGCACCTATGATGCGGTGGCAGGGGGACTGGGTTCAGCCTATGACAGTGTTTCCAGCTGGGGATCATCGCTTTTTGGAAATAGCGACCCCTCCAAGAAGCCAGCGACAAGTACTCCGACGACAGCCACCAACAAGCCTGCCGTCGTGACCCCTCCGCCACCCGCGGGCAACTCGATCAAGGAATCGGTGGGCACCGGTGGCAAAAATAGCAAGGGCGACGTGCTCGTCGTGCAGGCGCTCCTGGTCAAGGCTGGTTACCTGCCCTCCAAGAACGCCAAGGGCCAAACCAACATCGACGGCGATTGCGGCGCACTCACCGAGGGAGCCATCCGCAAGTTCCAGAAGGAAAAGGCTGGCCTCAGCAAGCCCGACGGGCGCGTGGACCCAGGCGGCGTGACCTGGTCTGCCCTCACCGGTGTACCCATCGTGAGGCAGCAACCTGCCGCAGGCGGCGGTGGCAGCAGCACCAAGACGCCCACCGATGCCCCAAAAGTGCCAGTGGCAGCCCGCGACGCCGCCACGACGGGCGACGTGTTTGAAAACATCAAGAAAAACAACCCCAATGGCATCACGGTCTCGCTCTACGCCGACTACGCCAAGACGGGCGACAAGGCAAAGGACGGCAACAACGCAGAGTTCCCGCGCGCCGCTGGCAAGTTTGCCAAGGCCTTCAGCTCCATCGGCTTTGATGGCGGCAACCTCAAGATCGGTGTCGCCGTGCCCATCACAGGGCTCGACGAAATCACCTCGAGCTTGAAGGGCATCACCGACGCCTTGCTCAAGGAATACAAGAAGACCAACCCGAGCGCGACCGACGTGCCTGCATTTGCCAAGGTCAAGCGCCTTTGTCTCTTTTCCCACGGCATGCAATGGGGCATGCACTTGGGCGCGAGCGGCCGCTACAACCTGCGCATCGACTCAGAGGATGAGCGCAAGAAGTTCAAGGCCTTCATCGCCGGCATCAGGGGCACCCTCGCCGAGGATGTCGTCGTCGACCTCTTTGCCTGCAACGCCGGCCGTGAGAGCGACGGCACCGAGAAGGAAGGCGTGTGGGGCTACGATGCCGCCAAAAAGCAGGACGGCAGTTCCTCCTTTGCAGCAGCCATGGCCGAGGAACTGGGCAAGGACGCCAGCGTCTACGGTCACTTGAGCGCCGGGCATACCGTCAACAACTACTCGGCAAGGGTGTTTGGCAAGGATGCCGGCAAGGATGCGACCAAGGACAAGGGCGGCGAGCACATCTTTGACTTGCTTTATCCGCAGACCTTCATCGACGCCGAGGCTTTGCGTTTGAAGAAACCCGCCGCCGACGTCAAGGCCAAGATGCTCAAGCACTACACGACGCGCATGGCCGAGGGCCATGAAGGCAAGTTCTCGATCACCAATAGTGAAGGCAAGGCTGAGAAGGTCGAGCTCGGTGCCGAGATGTTTGCAGACATCGGCCGGGCCAAAACGATCCTCCAGACGGATTGGACGTCATGGGTGACTTCTAATCCGATCAAATAATGCAAGGAGGCAACCATTGAATAGAAGGAACTCTTTTTCGGGCCTTTGGGCAGCTTTGATCATCGTGTGTTGCTGCGGATTTTCTGCGGTTCACGCGCAGGACAGTCCAGAAGTGCTGGCCATCCGGGAGGTCTACAGGAAGGTGACAGCAGACATCGCGCACTGCTCATCGGGGAGCGATGAGTTTTGCGGTTATTTTCTCAATACGATGAATGTAAATGCCAACAATGGCCCTTTGGCTGCTGTTGGCATTTATGGTTCCAAACAGGACTATTGGTACCAAGCCATCGACAACATGGACGGCGTCGACATGACCCTGCGCAAGGTGAGCATTCAGAATGTGCGCAGCAATCGGCAAGAAAGTGAAGAATACCTGTTTGACACAGCGAATAGATTGTCGTTTTATTATTTCAAAATGGTCGTCGATGAGCAGGTTGTCCAAGAATTTCGGTTCTATTTCAAGGACGAACGGTTGGTGGAATACAAGGAGATGGTGAAGGAGACCGAAAGAACATACCCTGCCTACGAGAAATCCAATGCTGACCTCGTG
>JANMIM010000177.1:0-1545 GCA_031375795.1 Bacteroidota bacterium | reverse complement strand
TTGGAATGAAATGCCTAATTTTAGTGTGGCAATAGTTATTTCTGAGGCAAATGGCTGCGGATATCATCGACCTGATGTTGAATTTGAGCTTGGTTTTTGCGATTTTGATCGCACCGAGCATGCTATTGCTATCCTTTTGGCACAAAAAAAGCCTCGGCAAGCCCGTATTTTCCTGGCCCAAGTCTGAGATGGTCTTGCTGACCATCGTATTTTTTGTCGTGGCCTTGGTCCTGTTCATTGTCGGGGTATCCTGCATCTTCACCTACTTTGGATACCTGGACCCGATCCGGTTTCCGGGGATCAACGTGCGGCAGTTCCTGAACCTCGGCCTTTGTTGCAACTTCACGGTATTGGGTTTGGCCATGGTATATGTGGGCTTGCGCAACCTCGTGGTGCAGTCGGTGATGGAAAAAGGCGTGATCGTGACCAAGGGGATCTTGCCGTTTCGCAACGCGATCAGGTTGCTCACTTGGAACCAAATCGTGGACTATTACATCGCGCCCGATTATCCCAATATCACCGTGACGTTCATCGTGGACGAGCAAAACCTGCGGTTTGAGCGGTATTCGATCAAGGTGCCTGTGTACCTCAAGGATGAATTCCAGACATTTTTGGACAAGGGCCTCAACGCTGCACGCTCACCGCAAGCCGAGACGGGCATCTCCAGCAGCCGATATCATTCAGAAAACTGAGGCGTCGCAAATAATCCGTAAATTCACCGCATGAGACGGGGTTTCCTGACAGGCAAGGTCATTTTGCTGGCCATCGCTATGCTCTTGGGCATCGGTGCCACTGTGGTCATGCTGCTGGAAATGCGTCGCGACGATGCCGTGATCGTCGCCGACCTGGAGCGCGACATGCAGGCCGATTTCGTGGAACTCGTGCAGCTCACCTCGTCCAAGTCAGAGGAAATCGCCAGCAATTACGCCAGGCTGCGCAGCCTGGGACCGAGTGACGGCATCGTGCGCCTGGCCCTCGACAAGGATTGCAACCTCATCGACTGGACCAATTCAGAGCTCATGCCCTCGCCGCTCATCATCCATGACCTCTGCGGATACCCCAATCGGCGAACCCTCCAAGACAAAAACAAGATCTATTATTTGCTCAGGGACGAGGGCCCTGGCTATCAGATCATCAGCTTGATCCCCGTGGCAGTGGACTACAAGGTCGTCAATGCCTTCCTGCCCCGCAACATCTTCCTGGGTCGCTACAGCGAGCGGAGCGCCGTCAAGGCCGCCAAGGACAAATTTGAGATCCACATGCGGCAGGTCGAGGGCGGCATCCGGTTGTTTGATGCAGGGGAAAACTTCGTTTTTTGCCTTGGGGTGCCCGATGTCAAGGTCTTCACGCAGGCGAGCAGGCTGTTTGTGATCATCCTGTATGGTTGCATGATCATCGCGCTCTTGGCGTTCCTGTATTTGCAATTCGCAAAAAAGAGCATCCGGCTCGGCCCGGTTTCCGTCCATGGCGCATGGCCGTTTTTGGGTTTTGTTTTGATGATCAGGGCATTGCTGTTCCATTTCGACCTGCCCAATGCCTACCTGA
>JANMIM010000163.1:0-3498 GCA_031375795.1 Bacteroidota bacterium | reverse complement strand
GAGCAATTGCCCGAGGGGAGAGGTCTTGTGACTTGCGAGCAAGATGAGGTCGGCATTGCGGTCGGTCGCCAAGAAGGTGATCGTCTCTGCGACATCGCCTTCAGCGATGATGCTCTCCAGGTCTTGGACACCCAAGGCTTGGAGTTTGGCGGTCTCTTCCTTCATGCTTGCTTCGGTCTCCCGCAACCAATCCTCGCGAATGGCCTTCCATTGTGAAGAGGAGGTATTGACGAGTGTGTCGTGAAATCTGTCCTCGACGTGGACCAAGATCAGTTTTGCGCCTGAGAGATTGGCCAAATAGGCCGCTTCTTGGTTCGCTTTGTCGGTGAGCTCAGATTGACCGAAGGGATAGAGAATCGTGCGGTAGCCGGCACGTTTGGCAACTGCCGCATACCCTGGCGCGGCCACCTCGGCGAATTTGGGCACAGTCAACGGCACGTCGGTGATCACCGGTTCTCCGGTCCTTGCCTTGCCACCCTTGTCGATCCACTTTTGCGTCCACTTCTTCTGCGAAATGCGCAAGACGACAAATACAATCAGGGCCAGCACACCAAAGGAGATGAATCCCCAGGAGAAGCTGCCGGTATGCTGTTTCGAGATGCCCATCGCATTGGGGATGAAGCTGCCTCCTAGGGCGCCGATCTCCCCGATCATGCTGCTGGCGACCACCGTACTCAATGGCCACCGCAGGGGAACCATCTGAAACAAGGCACCGTTGCCTGCACCCAGGGCCGCAAAACAAAACATGAAGATGATTGTCGTGAGCCAGAGCAAGGGCGCAAATCCCAATGCAACCATACTCAGCATCACCAAGGCAAATACCAGCGTGAGCATATTGATGCCACCCCAGCGATCGGAGATGTAGCCTCCCAGGATGCGTATCCCCGAACCCATGATCGCGGCCAACATCGTCAACTGACCGGCCTCGATTTTGCTCACGCCAAATTCGTCATGGAAATAGGTGGGGAGAAAGCTGCTCAACCCGATGAATCCGCCAAAGGTGACAATATAGATCAAGTTGAATACCCATCCATCCTTTTCGAAGAGACAGGAAATGTGCTCCCTGAAAGTCTGTTTTTCCCTGTCGGGCGGCTCCTTTGCAAAGATGAGCATCACGACGAATGGGATCAACATGGCAATTGCGGCAAAGCCGTAAACCGTGCTCCAGCCATAGTTGGTGGCCAATGGCGGTGCAAAAAGTACCGCCAAGACGGTCCCAGAGTTGCCGGCACCAGCGATGCCCATGGCCAAACCTTTGTTTTTGGCAGGAAACCAGCCTGAGCCGAGCGATAGGGCGACACCAAAACTCGCCCCGGCGATGCCCAGCAATACGCCCATGGCGATCACATCACTGAATGTATCCACCATCCAATAGCCATAGAGCATCGCCAGCATGATCAATCCCATCTCAGTGAGGGCTGCATTTTTGCGGCCGATGTACTGAGAAAGCACGCCCAAGGGAAAGCGCATCAGGGCCCCGGCCATGATCGGTATGGAGATCATCAGACCCTTTTGTTGGGGCGTGAGCCCAAAGGTTTCGCTGATAAAGGGTGCCATGGCACCATTGAGCACCCAGATCGCAAAGCAAAAGTCAAAATAGAGAAACGATGCGAATAGCGTTCCTGGGTGACCTGATTTTAGAAACGTCCTGAAACTTGACATACATCAATTTTTTATTGATTCGACCGCCAAATTATCAGCATGTTTTAGAGATAAATATGATGTGTGTCAGTGAAGGCTCCGACCTTCGTCAACTGGCCTAAAGGGCGCAAGGAATTCGGTCTTGCTACTTCGCTGATCTCAATCGCTCCTCGGCAAGCCACCACAGGAAGGGGCATGGGCGAGGCCTGCGCCACCGTCCTTGCGACCGAACGAAAATGAGTGTAATTGTTTTCATTTATGATATTGATCATAGAATGTGGTGCTTGTCTCTTCTAATTTTGGATGCAATTGTCCTGTCGTACATTTCTGTATGACGGGTATCGTATCAAGAGCACAATGAAGATGGACAGGTCAACGAAAGATACATTGGAACTCTCACAGCAAAAAGTCGCCGAGATCGTGCTTGCCAATCCCAAGGCGATGGATGTTTTCTCAAAATTCGGGATCGATTTTTGTTGCGGTGGCAAGCTGAGTTTGGAAGTCGCCTGCAAAAAGCGGCATATCGAATTGTCTGATGTGGAACAGGCTTTGCTCGAATCGGCGATCGCGCCAGTCGGGGATGTCCCTCAGGAAAATCCGCTGGACTGGGAACTCGATCGCTTGGTGGATCATATTGTGGCCACGCACCATCGTTTTGTGCAGGAAGCCACGCCCGAGATCCTGCGTCTCCTTGAAAAAGTGAGTCAACGACATGGCCCTGAGCACCCGGAATTGCACGAAATCCATTCGATTTTTCAAGCGGTTGCTGGAGAATTGGCGATGCACATGCGGAAAGAAGAGCTGATCCTGTTTCCCGCGATCAAGCGATTGGCGGCCGTGAAGAGGGAAGAGGCCACCTACCAAACCCCGCCGTTCGGCACGGTTGCCAACCCCATCCACATGATGGAAATGGAACATGAATCCGCAGGCGGCGGTCTGGATCAAATCCGTTCACTCACCTGCGATTTCAAGTTGCCTGAGGGTGCATGCATGAGTTATTGGCAGGTCTATCAATTGCTCGACGCCTTCGAAAAGGACTTGCACGTTCACGTCCACCTCGAAAACAACATTCTCTTTCCCAAGGCCATTCAATTGGAATCCGAAATCCTCAAAACGTTTGCAATATGAATACCACCCTTCAAGCGCCCATCGCCAGCTCAGAGTTGGTGCAGGAGGCCTTCAAATTTTGGTTTGCCGACAATGCGCACATTCGCTCACCCTTTCCAGCCGCTATCCAGGAGCCTTTGCGGGTGCAATCCATCGCACAATTTGCCGATTGGATCTCCAAGCTCACTGAAAAGGCCAAGGATGACATCAATGAAGAAATCATGGCCGAGAAATTTGAGGAAATCCTCTTCGAGGCTGCACTGCCGATGGTGAAAACCGAAGACGAGCGCATCACATTGTTGTTTCCGTTCTTGCCCAGGTGCGGCGACCAAGTCACCGCAGAAACCGCAGGCGCAGCAGCATCCACCGTCATCGCCCGCAGTCTCAGCGAAAAAGAAGACCACAAATACCTCGATCTAGAAATGCAGGAATTGGGCAGCGAGCGCCGCTGGAATACACAGATGGAACTCCCAGGGTGATTGATGATGGATGATTGACAATTGATGATTGACAATTCCTCCATCATCCAGTCCGTTCCGATCATTCATCCTCCATCATTTATCCTCCATCGTACATCGTCCATCAAAAATCAAAGCGTTATGAAAATCATAGATCCAATTACCAAAAATCGCCTCGACGGGCTCGACAAGAAGCAACAGGCAGTGCTCGCCAAGACCGACCCCGTCCATCGGCATGTGGAAAAGGGCTTGGAAGACGAGGAATATTCACCCATGGATCCGCCTGAGGCGT
>JANMIM010000118.1:0-6247 GCA_031375795.1 Bacteroidota bacterium | reverse complement strand
GGGTGGATTCCATCCAGAATTCAACAGCTACGTGAATTCAGCTAATTCTGAAAATTCTGCTCCGTTAGTGGGCGATTTGTAGGCGGGATCTTTTCACGGCTCCTTCTTGCCATACTTCCACTAGGTAGATGCCTTGTGCCAGCGCCCTTACATCCAAGTTGCAGGTGGACTGTAGCGTGCTGAGCGGTGTGAGGACCGTGCGACCTTGGAGGTCCATCACCTTCACGGTCGCAGGGCCGATGACCGGGCTGTCCCAGGTCACACGCAGCTCGTTGGTCGCCGGGTTGGGGACGAGGAGCAAGCCGCTTTGCATGGGTGCGGACACATTCACCAGTGTTGGGTCACGCAGCACCACGCTGTAGTCCTCGACTTCGCCGAAGTAGTTGTTGCAGGGGTCTGCGACCACATTGCTGCCGTAGATGCAGCGCACACGCATCGTGACCGTGTCGGGTACCAGCGGCACTTGCGGCACGGTGAATGTCCCATAGCTGTTGTGGCTGGCATCGAGGTCGCTCATCACGATCTGCTCGGCTCCCTGGAAGTCGCCGTCGTGGTTCCAATCGATCCACAGAAACATGGAATCGGATGCAAACGAATAGTTGAGCGAGGACATGAGGGTATAGCTGCTGTCGCGGTAGAGGTCGGTGTAGATGGCCCTGAAGTCGCCATAGTAGTCTTGCGCGCTGGCATGGTTCAAGGTCGCAACCTGCACGGTGTCGATGAAGTCAAATGACGTGCCCAGCGAGCCCGCAGCCGCACAAGGGATGGCGGCCTTGACGAGGTACATCAGGCGCTCGGTGCGTGCACTGTCGCCGTTGGGGGCCGTGCCCGTGATGCGGTAATAGACATGTGTGCCCTGTGGGAGCGGGGGAATGGCGGCGCGGAAAGTGTCGCCTTGCACGGGTTGCATGGCGAGCACGTTGGGCTGGCTGCCGACGCTGGTGCCCCAGCGCATGGTGGCGCTCTGGATGCCGCCCGCGTTGCGGATCACAGCCGTGATCTGCACGGTGTCGGCGGGCTTGGGCCGCGGGCCGAAGCTCGCCGGATCCATCGTCACCTTCACGATTTGCGGCTTGCCTTCGCGACCGGGCAGCGGAGCCTCCCACGCGCCGCGCCCCCATGTGCCCACCCGGATCAGACCCGCCCCTTCCAGGACCTCCAAGTCGTTGATGACGACTGCCGGGAGGCTGTCGGCATAGAGCGTCCATGCATTCGTGCCTGCATCCGCATAATACACGCCCACGTCCATGCCCAAGATCATGCGCACGGGCGGGCCCTCGGTGAATGCGAGTGCATCGGCAGGCAGGTTGGGGAGGTTGCCGGTGAGATTGGTCCAGTTGGTGCCGCCGTTGGTGCTGGCAAAGACCTTGTTGGCGCCATTGAATCCACTGTAGCAGACTGCAATCTGCTGCGGATCATTGGGGTGCACGGCGATGCGGTTGATGTAGAGGTTGGGCAGTCCGGCATTGATGTAGCTCCAGGTATGCCCGTTGTTGGTGCTGCGTTTGATTTCGCTGCCTTTGGAGACATACAGGCGGTTGGAATCGCTGGGGGCAATGGCGATTTCATCGTGGTTGCCGCCCAGGAGCAGGGCGAGCCCTTGCCAGTGCGCGCCGTTGTCATTGCTCTTGAACAGCGAGTCGTAGGCGATGAAGAGGGTGTTCTCATTGCTAGGGTCCACGACCGATGGAGTGATCCAGGACCCGTTGGCATGGGGGGATACATCCTGTGCATTTTGGCCGCCTTGATTGGTATGCTGCAGATTGCCGAATTGGATGGTTCCAAACCATTCCTCGGGATTGTTGTAGTCAAAATGCGCCTGCATCCCATCGGCCCCGATCCACTCGTGCCACACGCCGTCGATCATCGCGCTCGTGCCATTGTCTTGCGAGCCGCCTACCATGTCCTCGGCATCCATCACCGAGCAACCGATGCGGTAAAACTCCTTGACCCCGACGCCCTGGTTGATTTTGTTCCAAGTCACACCGTTGTCGGTGCTCAAGCCGAGAAAGCCGTCGGTCCCCGTCAAAATGCGATTGCCCCAAGCCCTGAAGGCGCGCATGTCGGCATGGATGTAATTGCTGCCAAAATAGTTGATCCAATCAGCAAAAATCGTCCAATTGAGGCCGCCGTCCACGCTTTTGTATTGGCTGAGGCTGCCGGCATAGATCTCATTGGGTTGTGTGGCCGAGACGCCGAGGGTCATGATGCCCGAGTTGGTGGGGTCTGGGCTGATGCTGGTCCAGCTGCCTCCTTGGTCGGTGCTCCTGAAAATGCCCGAGCCCGAACCGACATAAACCCAATCGGGTGCAGCGGCGCTCACAGCCATGAAGGGGTAGCCCGAATTGCCGCTGACATTGTGGTTGGTCCAGGTTGCACCGCCATTGGTGGAGCGGCGCATCTGGCTGTAGCTGTTGTTGTCGAATGCATACAGGATCTGCGAATTGCCGGGATGGCCGATGATCGTGGCCATGTTGCCACTGTAGCAGCTGGCCCATGTGGTGCCGCCATCGGTGCTGCGTTGGATGCCGCCATTGGTGGACACAAAGAATGTGTCGGCGCTGGCCATCACCATTTCGCCGAGGTAGGCCTGTTGCGGGCCATAGCTGAGGCTGGTGGTGAGCCAGGTGTCGCCGAAGTCGGTGCTTTTGAGCAGGCCGTAGCTGTAGCCGGCGGCATGGCGTGTGACGATCCAGACCTCGTTGGGGCGGTCGGGGTGGACTTCGATGTCCACGACACCCATGGCGGGCAGGTCTTGGGTGGTGGCGCGCCAGTTGGCGCCGCCGTCGGTGGTTTTCCAAAATCCGCCGCTGCGGGAGCCGAGATAAACGGTGTCTGTGGTGACCGCGCCGCCCCAGACGGCTTCGATACGGCCGAGACCTGCGGCCCAGCTTGGCGGCAGGATGTTGGTGGCGCTGCTCGGGCCTCTGAACGTCCAATGGCCAGGCATGCCTGCGGTCTTGGCGCTGCCTTGCTTTGCCTTGAAGGCGGCATATTCCTGGGCCGCGGTACGCGGGTCGAAGTTGCTGCGGTCGCCGCTGGGGAAGTAGCGGCGCTCGTTTTCGTAGCGCCAGCGGTTGTAGGTTTTCCAGCCCTTGCCCGGGCCGGTGCCATTGACCTTGAACCACGCATCCGCCTCTTGGATCAGGTCATTGACATTCACATTCGGGTCGAAGTATTTGACTTTGAAAGGCTGGGCCCACGCCATCAGCGGCAACAGGGCGAGAAGGCAAATGACAGAGTGGCGCAACAACGATTTCATGCTTTCGATCGATTGAGAGGGCAAGGTAGGTCGAACGGAGGAATTGGACAAAACGGAATTGGCGGGTGGCGGACTGTTGGGGTTAA
Source organism: Bacteroidota bacterium (assembly GCA_031375795.1). Taxonomy (GTDB): domain Bacteria; phylum Bacteroidota; class Bacteroidia; order J057; family JADKCL01; genus JADKCL01. Next base: position 2,899 of record JANMIM010000118.1, on the reverse strand, counting down.
TCCGCGTTCATTTCCGCTGGTCTTGAAAAGCGTATCGGAGCGCCAGCAAAGGACGTACTGTTTCCCGCGCCGTCCACCAGTGTAAGTTTGACATCAAACTCCTTTGCTTCGCGCAATGTAAACTCGCCGCCACACATGCCGTGACCGATATCGATCTTGCCGTCCGAGACAGGCAAATAGTAGGTGCGCCAATTGGCGGTACCGACGCCCTTGAGCTCGACCTTCACCAGCATGGACAGGGATTCGTGGGTCTTGATCTTAAATTCAACCCCCAACTCTGGACCGCAGCCGAACATATCATAATGCTTTCCAATTTCGGTCGGGTCAGCGGCCCATTGTGGCAAGGTCGTGTCGGGTGCGCCCGAGACCATCCATTTGATGGGGAGGTTTTTATTGGACTTGTAATCGTAGCGGGAAATGTTCTTGCCTTCGCTGAGATTTTCCACCACCAAGCGGTAGGTAAGGCCCGGCACGAGCATGGTTTTGGGACGCAGGAGCACCTGTGCCGTCCAGAATTGGCCCTCGTGGGCCTCCGTAACGATCATTTCCACCCGCTCGGTTGCTGAGACCAAATAAACCGGATATCGCTTGCCGATCACATCCGAAACCGGAGCTTGATCTGCGAATCCAAAGATTGCGATTTGTTGATTGGGAAGAATGATTGGTGACAATGGCCAAGCTCTCATGCCAGGCGTGCCACAATCAGCGACGCAAATCGAAATGAAGCCCAAATGGAGTAGAAAAACGAGGAGTGTGCGGGCAATGTTCATCTACGTCGGGATTTCAATCGGTGCAATACAAAACTGCGTCGCAATGTCCAGAAAATCAAGAGGTATAGATCGCCTACCGGATCTCCACATGCACATGGTCGTCATGCCGCACAGCATGACAGCCATGGTAGCGAATCTTGGGCGAGGACAGGCCCATGCGGGCCTTCAAGTGCGGCATCTTGGGATTGTACGGGAAAAAGTAGAAGGGAATGTTTTTGGGGGTAAAGTGTTACAAAAATTGTATATATTTGTAACAGAATATGGAAAAATAAGATGGTGAATTCTATTCATAATCAGGTAGAAAGACGCATTCGATCCAGGCGAAGAGGCTCTGTATTCTTTGCAGATGACTTCACGGCAATTGGAAGCCCCGATGCGGTGAAAATGGCGCTTTCCCGACTGGCGAAGGAAGGCACCGTTGTGCGGGTAGCACAGGGGATTTATTTGTATCCCAAGGTGGATCGCGAGATGGGGCGGTTGTCGGCATCGATCGAGTCGATCGCGGCGGCGATCGCCAAACGGGATCGGGCCCGCATCATACCGACGCGTGTGGAGGCATTGAACAGGGTAGGGCTTTCCACACAAGTCCCCGTCAATGCAGTTTATCTCACAGATGGGTCACCGAGGAATATCAAAATTGGAAAACGATCCATCCTCTTGAAAAAAACTTCGCCCAAGCTGCTTGCCATGAAAGGAAAAATCAGCACGTTGGCAATTCAGGCGGTACAAGCGCTTGGCAAAGACAATGTCACGGAAAAAGAGCGGCGCGTGATCGCAGGCGTCGTGGAAAAAGAAGATCCACGATTGCTGCGCCACGACTTGGATTTGGCGCCCGCGTGGGTGGCCAAGGTCATCCGAGAAGCCATGTGTGAGCAAATGAAGTGAAAGCAGAAATGAGCTGGATTGCTGAAACAGAAAAACGGAGGATTGAAATACTGGATCAGGTCGCCGCAAGCGTCGGCCTAGGGCCCCAAGCGATCGAAAAGGACTGGTGGGTGACGCAATGCTTGCGGGTATTGTTTGACCTGCCGGAGTCCAGATACCTGATTTTTAAGGGGGGACATCGCTCAGCAAAGGCTGGGGCAGCAGAACCCAGCTCAAACGGCGCGAACTAGAAGTGGGTCCCCGATTTCCGGCAAACAATTTTACCTTTGCCCATGCTCGAAAAACTCAAAGCCCTCGAGGCCATTGCCCGGCAGCTCGACCCCGATGCCTGTGACCGTGAAGCCTACCGCAATGCCGCCGTGGCCCACGGCGAGCAGTTCCTCGACACGATGGACAGCCTGCCGGCCTACCAAAAAACCGCCGACCAAGGCGCAGCCTTGCTCGAATCCCCGATCGCCGAGGCCGGCATCTCGATGGACCAAGCCCTGCAACTCGTGCACGACAACGTCGATCGCCCCGGTCTGAACCCAGCAAGCGGTGGGCACCTGGGCTATATCCCCGGTGGCGGGCTCTACCTGAGCGCGCTCGGCGACATGATCGCCGACATCACCAACCGCTATGCAGGCGTCTTCTTCGCCAATCCCGGCGCCGTGCGCATGGAAAACATGCTCGTGCGCTGGATGGCCGACGCCATCGGCTACCCCGAGGGCGCGTCGGGCACGCTGCTCAGCGGCGGCTCCCTCGCCAACCTCGCCTGTATCGTCACCGCCCGCGACGCCATGGGCGTCACGAGCAGCCAAGTGCATCGCTCGGTGATCTACCTCACCGAGCAAGTGCACCATTGCGTCACCAAGGCCTTTCGCATCGCCGGGCTCGCCGAGGCGCAGCTGCGCTACGTGCCGCTCGACCGCAACTACCGCATGGACGTGAGCGCCCTGCGCGCCCTCGTGCGGGCAGACCGCGACGCCGGCCTGCGCCCCTTCATGGTCGTGGGCAGCACGGGCACGACCGACACCGGCGCGGTCGACCCCGCCGACGAGATCGCCGATGTGACCGAGGAATACAAGATGTGGCTCCACATCGATGCTGCCTACGGCGGCTTCTTCGTGCTGTGTGAGGAAGGCCGTCGCGCGATCAAGGGACTTGATCGCAGCGACAGCAACGTCATGGAACCGCCCAAAGGCCTTTTCCATCCCAACCGCACGGGCGCCGCCCATGTGAAGGACCGCAAGCGCCACGCCGCC
>JANMIM010000924.1:0-3307 GCA_031375795.1 Bacteroidota bacterium | reverse complement strand
TTTGAAATAGCCTTTGAGCAAGAAATTATGCTGGGCGGCGAGCAAGTCTTCATCGAGTTTCACCGAGCTGCTTTCCAGGTTCTTGAGTGTTTCCTTCAAGTGCCTGCCCGCTTCCTCATCTTGCAACAACACACCGAGCGCAGTGTTCGGATTGTTTGTTTTTGCTTTCAACTCATCGATGAATACAGCGGCCGTATCCGCCATTTGCTGGATTTGCACGACAGATGATTTGAGGGAATTGAATACCACCGTATCGGTCGTCAATTCATTGGCCAGCGTTCCTTTTCTGTTGAGGCCTTCACTGAACGTTGTCAATGAACCCATTAGCTTATTGGCATTGCCTGCTGCAGCTTTCAGGGAAAGCGTGGCTGCGTCCAGTTGATGGTAGATTTCTTCGTCGGCGAGCAACTTGCCGACCGTGCCCTCACCAGCCGCCAGCTTCTTGCTGATGGCTTTGAAATCATTGGTGATGGCCAATATATTGTTGTTGTTATCCTGCAAGGTATTGATCATGTCCTCTGTGGTAAATGTCTTTTCAACGCCCAGCGTATCCCCTTCTGCAATCTCTGGAAATCCTGCAGTGCCCCCGTAAATGACCAAAATCTTGTTTCCGATGAGGCCATCGGTGCTGATTTTTACAAACGCATCCTTCCGGATGTATTGCTGGGCACTCTCCTCGATTTTCATCTCCACCAGCACCTTCTTTTGCGAGAAAAACTCAACCTTGCCTACCACGCCGATCTTGACGCCCGAGAACCAGATGTTATTGCCCTTTTGCAATCCGCTCACCTCCTCAAACAGTACATTGACATTGATCTTGGTTTTGAATGTCTCGTGCAGATTGCCGATGGCCAATATGCCCACGACGAAAAACCCCAATCCTAGGAAGACAAAAATGCCGACGATGACAGCGCGTTTTTTGGATGGATCATTCATGCCTTATTTGATAAAATTGTAATCGTAAAAACCCTTGATTTGTTCATCTTGGGTGTCAAACACTTCCTCAAACTTCCCAATCCCGGTGAACTTTCCATCCAACAAGATTGCAACCCTGTCCCCTGTTTCCTTTGCACAGGTGAGGTCGTGTGTGATGATGATGGAACTCGTGTTGTAGCGCTCCTGCACCTCATTGATCAAGTTGTTGATCTCGCTGCAGGTAATCGGATCCAATCCTGCTGTCGGTTCATCGTAGAGCATGATTTCCGGTTTCAGGATCAGCGTGCGCGCAATGCCGATTCTTTTGCGTTGTCCGCCAGAAAGGTCGGCGGGCATCTCATTCATTTTGTCTTTGAGCCCCACAGCCTCCAGCACTTCCTCCACCGCCAAGGCGACTTCTTTTTTGCTCAAGTTTTTCTTGTTCATGACCAGTGGAAATGCCAGATTTTGGCGCACATCCATGCTATCGTAGAGCGCACTGTTTTGAAATGAAAATCCTATTCGCAAGCGCAAGGCATTCAAGTCCTTTTCCTTGAGCAGATCCACCCGCTGATTGAGCACCAGGACTTCGCCGCTGTCAGGTTTCAACAAGCCCACCATGATTTTGATCAAAACCGATTTTCCTGTTCCTGACTTGCCGAGGACCGCAACATTCTCGCCTTTGTACACCGTGAGGTTCACACCTTTCAATACGTGCAACTCACCAAATGATTTGTACAAATCTTTGATCGCGATCACCGATATTGTGCGGTCGATGGTATGTAGACTGGCTTGGGTTTCCATATTCTAATAATAGCGTATCCAGTTTGAAATCTGCACGATCAAGACCTCCTCAATAAAAATGAGGAACATGGCCGTCACAACCGCCTGATTGGCTGCCTTGCCCACGCCCCGGGTTCCCTGCGTGGCATAAAAACCTTTGTAGCAACCCACGATGCCGATTGTAAAACCGAAGACAACCGATTTCACGAGGGAGGTGAAAATATCCAGAAACTGCAGGCTGGAAAATGAGCTCTTGAAGAAGGCGATAAAACTCGTCGATTCCTCGGAATGCACATTGACGTAGGAACCCAATAGCCCCACCGCAATGCAATAGAATGACAGCACAGGAATCGTGATGATGGTAGCCGTGACCCGCGTGACCACCAAATACTTGAAAGGATTGATGGCCGAAACTTCCATCGCGTCGATCTGCTCAGTCACCTTCATGGAACCCAGTTCGGCGCCGATGCTCGAGCCTGCTTTTCCCGCACAAATCAGCGCCGTCACCAGTGATCCCAAGGCCTTTACGATCGCCACACCCATCATCGATGGCAACCAGGAAGTTGCACCAAAATCTTCCAGTGATGGCCGCGATTGCTTTGTAAACACCACGCCGATGATGAAGCCAGTGAGCGTGATCAGCGTCAAAGACTTCAAACCGATTTCAAAACACTGGTTGATGATTTCCCTGAAATGAAAAGGCGGCTGAAACACCTGCTTGAAAAACTGGATCACAAATCGGTAGGCCTTTGCAAAACCAATGAAAAGTTCATCCAGTCCTTTGGAGACGACATATTTTCGGGAAGGGGTCTTGGCGCCAGAATTCATTTTAGCATTGAGGAATGACCGAAGGAGAATGCATACAAAGGTCGAATCAGCAATCGGAACAAGACTTGCACAGCGCGGAGGAAAGTTTACATCTTTCACTTGTGCGGAGGAGGGATTCTCTGGATGCCAGGCAGGTTGGAATGCTCGTGGAGGTCTTGTGTCCTGCGTAGTTGCATCGCAATCGGATCATCGAATCCCAAGGTGGACTTTTGAAGAGTGAATCCGGGGCCCTGGCCCAATGGTTGATTCGGTGTACCTGCGTCGATGTGGATGCGATAGGCAACGGATGAGTGCTGGCACGTGCACAAAGTTCGAACCCATTGTGGGGGGATTTATTCGCTGTTGTTTGTTTTCAAAGGTGCTCATGAGTGCTTCGCAATTGGGGCTTGTGATGGGTTTTATGAACCTGTTGTGAGTCACCCGGGTTTTCCGACCTTGCAGGTTCCTCGCCCGACTGCTTATTGGTGGATTGAAACGATAGCAACGAAGTTGAGCACTTTTGCCTCAAACATGCACGGTAGATCGTAGCTCCCACAAAAATCAGTCGGCCTTCACATTTTGCAAGGTCCAGGTGAGAAGGGCATTTTTCCCTTTGGGCAGATCCAGTTTTTCGATGATGTTCCGTCGGTGCCATTCAATTGTGCGCTCCGAAATGAATAACAGATCGCCAATTTGACGATTGTTTTTTTGCTGGCTGATCAACTCCACAATCTTGCGTTCGGTAATACTCAAATTGACCACGAACGAAACCGATGACAACTTGGCCAAATTGAGTATTACC
>JANMIM010000051.1:0-5634 GCA_031375795.1 Bacteroidota bacterium | reverse complement strand
GAATTAAGGCAAATAGCGTCTATTTTGACATCTCCGCGAATCCAACGATTCGTGGAGATGTTTTCATTTGCGGCCATCCAAACATCAAGGGATTGGGCGATTTCGAGAATAAAATTTGTGAAGTAGCCAGAAGTGTCATATTTTGTGGTTGTGACTTTGGTCTATTCATTATTTACTTCTCAACACTAATTGACGTATTATGAAAAACAACTATTTGCGCATGCTATGTGCTGCTGCTCTGTTATTGCCTATGCTGTGGAGCTGCCAGCGAGAAGCGATCGCTGACGACGCTGGTGCCGCGCCATCCGTCTCGGGCCTCACCTTGGATCCTCCATGCTCGTCGCCAAAGACCATCGGCCTGGCAGATGGCAGTGGAAGCACGTTGGTAAACCTCTGTGTCTCGGGCGGCGTACCTGGGCCTTGCGTGACGACGATACCCTGGGGTTCGATCGACTATTATAAGTACACGACTTCTGCATACCCAAACTCATTCTTGGGCCTCGAAGTGCATTTGGCCCCAGGCTGGGTTTCCAACGGCTACAATGTCATCGTGACACCTCCCGGCCCGATCCAAACAAGTGGAAATCTACCTGTCGTAACGCCCTCGTGGACCAATGGAGTGCTCAACCCATATTATAACAGCTTTCTTGTCGATGAGCCTTTGCTCGCATCCTTGTACCAAAACAGCTGTTTTGAGTGGGCGATTGCCATCAATGCATTCCGCCTCACACTGAATGGCTTTCCTATCACGGGATCAGAGCGCACCCTGTATGCCTATGACCCCAATGGAGCTGGCTCGCCATTTGTGATCGACGATTGTTATGAGGGCTGCCCATTGCCCGACGTGACCGAGACCCAAGGCACCTCGCAAGGCTGCCGCGCTGCCGTCACGGTCACCAATTCAGCTTGCGCATCGGTGTCGATCAGCTCCACCAGGCCGATCAAGCAAGTGGTCATCGTCTATGACGACTGTACACGCGAATACCATGACAACTTGAATGTGAACAGTGTCAGTTATTCGGCACCCGCTTCTGGCAAGGTGATCTCGCATGTCTTCGTGCGCTCCGGCTGCCGAGCCAACACTGGCCCTGCCTCCCAAGACAACGTGGACACCAACGGAAACAACTACCCCAACGTGCGCCGATTCCAATTCAACGGCCCATGCCTCAACGCCAGTTGCCTTTGAGATAGAGGCCTCATCTCCTGAATCGCAAGCCCAGGCCGCAGACGAGGTCTGGGCTTGCCTTTTGCCGCAAGCAATGCCCTCGGGCTTGCCACAGGCTCGTCGAGATTTCCATTCCCCCCTGCCAGCTCCCAAAAACTCCGCTATCTTTGCCCGATGAAATCTTGGATGCCTGCCCTTTGGGTCATATCGTTGCTCGCCGTGCTGGCTTGCAGCAGTTCGCCAGCCAATCCAGACAGCTTGCAGGCCCTCGATACGCTGGGCGGCCACATTGCGATGGCTGTCGACACCCCGATCACCGACACCGTTTCCCCTCCAACCCCAACGCCAGCAACCATGGACACGATCGCGACCTCGACGCTGCTCGGCAAGATCCTGCCCAGCAAAGACACGGCATTTGCCTTGATCGCAGCGAAATACACCACCAAGTCGGGCATCTACCTGCGGCGTGAAGCCTACGCGGCATTTGAAAAGATGCATGCCGCCGCCATGGTCGACGGCGTGAAGCTTGTGATCTTGTCTGCAACCCGCACCTTTGCCGATCAAAAGGGCATCTGGGAAAACAAATGGAATGGGCAGACGCTCGTCGGGGGCAAAAACCTGAGCACCGCAGTGCCCGATCCCGTGGAGCGGGCGCGCACCATCCTGCACTACAGCTCCATGCCGGGCAGCTCGCGCCACCACTGGGGCACCGACATGGACCTCAACAGCCTGGAAAATTCATTTTTTGACGCGGGAGCAGGCAAGAAGGCCTACGAATGGCTGCAGGCCCATGCCGCCGAATACGGCTTTTGCCAGCCCTATACCCCGATCAGCGATCAGCGGCCCAATGGCTACCACGAGGAGCGCTGGCACTGGAGCTACATGCCGATCGCATCGCGCTTCCTGCAAGCCTACCGCGCGCAGGTACACCTGAGTGACATCAACGGATTCAAGGGCAGCGAGACTGCCACTGCCCTCAACATCATCGAGCACTACGTTTCTGGCATCGCCCCGGCTTGCCGCAAATGGTAGTCGTCGATTTTTCATTACCTTTGGTTTCGATGAATGCGATCTTGCATCAGCTCCAGGCCCTGAAAGCAGCGGGCAAGAAGGGATTTGCCGTGCTGGTGGATCCCGACAAACTTACCGTAGCGGGAGTTCCGGCTTTTGCAGCCAAGATCCATGCAGCGGGAATCCAGTTTGTTTTGGTCGGCGGCAGCTTGTTGATGAATGAAAACATCCGCCAGATGGTGCCTGCGCTCAAGCAGCACCTGGATGTGCCCGTGATCCTGTTTCCAGGCAATATTTTGCAGATCACGCCCGGGGCGGATGCGATTTTGTTTCTCTCGCTCATCAGTGGCCGCAATCCCGACTTGCTCATCGGCAACCATGTGATCGCCGCGCCGCTGCTCAAGCAGAGCCGCATGGAGGTGTTGCCCACGGGCTACATGCTCATCGACAGCGGCCGCCCGACGTCCGTCAATTACATGAGCCACACGATGCCCATCCCCTACGACAAGCCCGAAATCGCGGCTTGCACGGCCATGGCGGGCGAGTTGCTAGGCTTGCGCCTCATCTACATGGATGGCGGCAGCGGGGCTGAGAAGTCGATCTCGACGGAGATGATCTCGGCGGTGGCGGGTGCGGTGAATATTCCTTTGATCGTCGGGGGTGGCATTCGCAGCAAGAAGCAGGCGGAGGCGGCTTTGAAGGCGGGTGCGGATATCATCGTGGTGGGCAATGCGTTTGAGGCGGATGCGGATAGCCCGTTGATGTTTGATATTCCTGAGGTGATAGCGCAGTTTTGAGGGGGGGGGGTATTAAACGCAAAGGCGCCCCTCGACGCTGCTCGGGACAGGCTCCGGTTCGCAAAGGATTTGGGAGGGAACCGCAAAGGCGCAGAGGCGCAAAGCCCCCATTCCCCCCGATTTTTTAACCGCGGAGGGCGCCCCTCGACTCCGCTCGGGACAGGCTCCAGGCCGCAGAGGTATAGAATCGGCTGTACTTCGGGCTCAAATCTTCTTACTACTTTTCAGATTCACTCCTTCAGCAACTTTCCGGTCGCGATGCGTGTGCCGTTTTGGGTGATGGAGACGAAGTAGATGCCGGATTCCAGACCTGCGACATCGAGCGAGTGGGCGACTTCGCCGCCATTGAGGAGCGCATTTTCCTGCAAAACCAATTTTCCTGAAATATCGACGACAGAAATCGAGGCTGGGCCAGACGCTGTCGCAGACATGTGTATGACCGTGCGCGACCGTGCGGGATTGGGCGCGAGGTGCATGGCGGGTGCGGAGTGTGCCTGCGCGACGCTGACTGGCGGATCGACGAGGGTTCCAAATTTGACGATGCCGACTCGGTTGCCACCGCATTGCACTTGCTGGAAGCCGAGGTAGAGATTGCCGAGGGTATCGGCGGTGATGCGGATCACGCCATAGTACAGCGGATTGAGCGAATGCTGCAATGTGCTGTCGATCTGCCCCGTTGTCGATAGGCGCCACAGCATCACATTGAGGCCATTTTGGACAAAGTTACAGGCCCATATCCGCCCCGAGGCGTCGTGTACAAAATTGCCGGGGCCGCCACCAATGGGGTAGGTCGGTGTGCTGCGACTCCAGATGAGGTTGCCGCTCGGGGCATATTTGCGCACGACCGTGGAGGACCCGGTCGGCCCGACAGTCGAGACATTTTCCACGCCGAGCCACCACACGTCGCCCGCGCCATCGACGAGCAGGTCGGCCGTGATCTCGCGGTAGGGGCTGGCGCTGTTGTAGTTGTCGTTCAGCAATTCCTGGCCCGTATTGAGGTCGATGAATGTGATGAGGGCATTGCCGGTGTCGTTGCTCATGTAGTTGGTGGTGTTGTATTCCTTGCCGGCGAGCACGAGGCTGGAGCCCGACACGACCGCCTTTTTATAGTTTGCGCCGACGTGGGGGCGCATCCAGAGCTCATTTCCGGCAGGGTCCAGCTTGCGGGTCGTCGCGCGGATGTGCTGGCCACCGCCTGCGATGCTGTCTTGGGAGTAGCTCAGATAGAGGTTGTCTTGGTCGTCGAGCAAGGTCGCCACGTCGGTGCAGAGCTTGAGCTGCGGGTAGCTGTGCACCCACTGCACGTTGAGATTGGCGTCGAGGCGGCTGGCATACATGATCGGTGCTTGGTCAAATGGCGTGCCCTGCGAATAGACGAACCACAAGTCATGATTGGCATTTTGCATGACCTGCCAGGCACCGATTTGGTACCAGACGGTGATTTCCTTGTGGTTGAGCATATTGCCCATGGTGTCGAGCACCACGATCGTCGCCTCGCCATAGCCCGATGGTGGATAGGTAATGCCGCCGACCACGACGCGGTCTCCGACCAGGCTCAGGTTGCCCAAGGTCCAGCTCGCCGAGAAAATGCGGTTGGGGATCGTGAGCGTATCGATCCAGAGCAGGGCGCCGCCGGGACTCATCTTCGCCAAAAACTCCTGGTGTCCAAAGTCGTGGTCGATCCAGAGCAAGTAGCTGTTGCCGGCAGCGTCGGTTTTGGAATCGATGTAGGAATAGATGTGGTTGCCGGGTGCGACAAAATCGTGTACCCAAGCCGAATTGGTCTGGGCAAATGCTGGCAGGGAAACCAAAAACAAGGCAAGCGCGGCGAAAAAATGCTTCATGATCCAAGATTGATGAGATCTACAAGTTTGCACGTGCTGTCCCTATTTTCGAGCGTCATTTTCAGCCATCTACTCTCCAAATCAGGCAGTTCGGCACGGGCGTCGGGAGAATTTCGATGAAAATGCAGCAGGGCGACAATTATTCCGCAAGAACATACAATTTCGCCTTGCGCTAGTTAGCACTAGGTCGGGCGCGACGCAGCGCCACCCACTATGAAAAAAATACTGAAGAAGCTCTTGAAAATCTTGGCTTGGACGCTCGGTTCGCTGCTCTTGCTGGGCACGATCACCTACTTTGTCATGGACGAAAAGCTGCCTACGGGAACCGAAGGTCCCGAGGCTGAGGCGCTGACCGACAAGATGCTGGCGGCCATCAACAAGCCCGCATACGACAGCCTGCACTACCTGCAATGGACCTATCGCACGGGGCACCATTACTTTTGGGACAAGCGCCGCAACCTCGTGGAGGTGACGCATGACCAGATCTACGTTCTTTTGCAGCCCGATTCCCTACGTGGCAGTGCAACGCGAAGCGGGAAGCGTGTGATGGGAAGGGAAGGAGATGACTTGGTACAAAAGGAACTGACGGCGTTTTGGAATGATGGCTTTTGGCTGTCGGCGCCCTTCAAGGTGCGGGATCAGGGTGCACGCCGTGCCGTGGTCGTGAACGACGACGGCAGCAAGTCCTTGTTGGTGACCTATGAAAGCGGGGGGCGCACGCCGGGAGACCACTACCTCTGGCACCTCGACACCAATGGCCGACCCACCGCTTGGCAGCTCTGGGTGAAAATCTTGCCGCTGCACGGCCTGCGCTTTG
>JANMIM010000048.1:0-8591 GCA_031375795.1 Bacteroidota bacterium | reverse complement strand
TGATGCGATAAGACACAAAACCATGGCTCGCAGGCTCATTGGCATTGGAGTCGGGTAGCATAATATTTGGGAAATTGAAGGTGAGTTTCCCAAAGTCCAAATTCCAATTGAAGGGATGGCTTGCGCCCAAGACCTCCAATGTGCTTTGGTCGAGGTCAGCGTCGAGCGTGTCGCGCAGCACCACATTGGTTGCATAGAAGGTTCCGGTATTTTGGAAATTGATGGTGTAGGTGAGCCTCGTGCCAGGCGCAATGTAGCCTCGGGCACCAATCCCAGGCGGAGAAGCCTCCTTGTTGTTGGGATCAAAAGAGCCTACCGTGGTATCGAGCATCGGATAGGTATTGTTGAATGGCGTGGCATCGCCTACAATCGGGTCGATCGCGGCATTAAAACTCAGTTGGGTACCCAGTGGCATCACCGCAGGCACTGTGAGCGAACAAATCTTGGATCCGTAGAAGCCAGGGGCAAGGCCGGGGAGGTTCCAGGTCACGGTACTACCTGCCAATGTGCCACCCGGTGCCGCGACAAATACTAAGCTTGGATCGAAATCAAATGTCAAGGTTGCATTTTGTGAAGTAGTCCCATGGTTTTGGTAAAAGATTTGATAGTCACGCGGAAATCCCGGTACCGGCGGCAATGCATAGATAAACGTCCTGAGGTCATTGATGATGGGCCCAGTGTAATGAATCCCAAAATCGTTGCCGGGGTGCAAGGTTCCATTTCCGGCTGACGTACCCGTGTAGGATCCACCGACGGGCTGCGTCACCGCCCAATTGGGCCATGCCACGGCAGCAAAGGTATAGGTCCCCGGCGTGAGATTCGCAGAAAAATTGCCATTGAGGTCCGAGCTGAAATAATAGGGCCCCGGTGTCACCTCTATCAATTGGTTGGCCCAGTTGATCTCACCAGGATCTTGTACCCCATTCCCATTTTGGTCTAGGTAGGTATGACCCGAAAAGTTGTCGTGGTTGTTGCAAATTCCTGAAACCAACACCAAAATGCGCACCGAGTCCGTGCTATTGGTAATCGAATCATAGATTTGCACGGAAACTAGGTAGGTGCCCGGTGCGGCAAACACATGCGTGATGCTGTTTTGATTGGAATAGGTATAGTCATAGGTGCCATCGCTGATATACCAATTCATATTGGGCGTATTGAAGTAGCCCGAGGTGTCCACAATCGTGAAAGTCGTCGGCGAATTGGCGCAGGGCGCGTAGGGCACGTAGGACAAGACATGGGAATTGACCGTATGCACGATTTGCCCCCAGGCAGCAGACAAAAGCATCAAGAACAATGCTGAGAAGACCATCAATTTTTTCATTGTCAATAGCAGTTTAGGTAGTGTCTTATAAATATGCACCAAGCCATTTTAGGTGGAAAACGTTACTTTTGAACGTTGCATACTTGTGAATGCGAAGGTATGAACTCAACGATGAGCAATGGGAGCGTATCGCTGGCCTCTTTCCGGAGGAAGGCGCGGTGCAAGGACGTCCTTGGCGGTCACATCGACAAGTTTTCAACGGGATCCTCTGGGTGTTGTGCAGCGGAGCGGCATGGCGTGACCTTCCCGAGCGGTTCGGGCCATGGAAGACGGTCTATGGGCGCTTCCGGCGCTGGAGGGACGATGGGACGTTCGCACGTCTGCTCGGGGCGTTGCAGTTGCAACTTAACGAGGAGGGCCTATTGGATTGGGACAAGTGGTACGTGGACTCGACTACCGCTCGAGCGCATCGGTCGGCAGCCGGGGCCGCGCAAAAAAAAAGCCCAAGGGGAACCTGATGATCATGCATTGGGCCGCTCACGGGGCGGTTTTGGTTCCAAGATCCATTTCGTGTGTGACTCCCGGGGCATCCCCTTGGCAGCAGTTTTGAGCGGTGCCCAGGCAAGCGATGCATCCTACTTCGAGCACGTTATGCAGTGTGTGGCCGTCCCAACGCCAACCGGTAGACCAAGGAGCAGGCCGAGCATCGTGGTTGCGGACAAGGGGTACGACTCGCAGGCGATCCGAAGGTATTGCGGCCGAAGGCGGATCAAGTCCGTCATCCCCGTCAGGGCGCTTCCGGAAGGGAAAAAACGGCGGATGAAAGGCCCTAAGCCGAAGCTTGACAGGGAAGCCTATCGCAGCCGAAACATCATCGAGCGCATGATCGGATGGCTGAAAAATTGCAGGCGATTGGCGTTCAGGTTCGACAAACTGGCACTAAGTTTCGCAGCTATGATTTCAGTCGCAATGATCAGGCACTACGTAGTGAAATGTTTATGAGACACAACCTAGTATTCAACCAATCATGAATCAGAATTTTTGGGAAAGGTAGGCGCAGGCTTCGCCTTGGGCAAACCTGATTCTAGGATTGATTACACAACCAAGTCAATAAATATGGCTGATTACATTATTAACCAGCTACTTATAAACACACATTCCGATCACAAGTGCCACCCCAATATCATCCAATATCCCCCGTCTGCACCCGCCACAGCCCCGCATAAATCCCACCAAGCGCAATGAGCGCATCGTGGGTCCCTTGCTCGGCGACACGGCCCTGATCGATCACGAGGATGCGATCGGCATGCCGAATGGTGCTGAGTCGATGAGCGACCACAAGGGCCGTGCGGCCCATCGCAAATCGATCGAGGTTTTCTTGAATCGCACGCTCCGTCTCAGTGTCCACTGCGCTCGTGGCCTCGTCCAGAATGAGAATGGGCGCATCCTTGAGGATCGCCCGTGCAATGCTCAGGCGCTGCCGCTGCCCGCCCGAAAGCTTGATGCCGCGTTCGCCCACCATCGTCGCGTACCCGTCGGGCAAGCTCGTGACGAATGCATGCAATTGCGCGGCCTTGGAGGCCTCGATGATGGCCTCGGTCGTGGCGCCTTGCAAGCCGTAGGCAATGTTTTCGCCAATCGTGCCATGAAACAAATACACGTCTTGGCTCACCAGCGCAATATTGCGGCGCAAGTCCGCAAGGCCGAGGCTGCGCAGGTCATGACCATCCAAGGTGATCTTGCCATCGGTCACGTCGTAAAATCGCAGGAGCAATTTCACCAAGGTCGATTTGCCAGAACCTGTCGTGCCTGCAATGCCGATGGTCTCGCCCGCCTGCACGGCAATATCCAAGTCTTGCAGCACCTGCACGCCATTGCCATATTCAAAGTCGACATGGGAAAATTGCAGGGTGCCCATCGCCCGCCCGATCAGGACCGGCTGCGCGGGATCCTTGATCGTCGCA
The DNA here is from genome assembly GCA_031375795.1 of Bacteroidota bacterium. Lineage (GTDB taxonomy): Bacteria > Bacteroidota > Bacteroidia > J057 > JADKCL01 > JADKCL01. The sequence continues at coordinate 5,366 of JANMIM010000048.1, read as the reverse complement.
AACACATCCAGCAAACCAAATATCCTGCGTGCGCTCGCCTTTGCGCGCTCATAGCTGTCAAATGTGGCCCCCAAGCGCGTGATCGGCCACAACAAGCGCTGTATCATCATGGAAAACAAAACCAGTTCGCCGACGGTGATCATGCCATTTCCCTTGAGCACCCAGTAGCTGCCCAGCAAGAGCGTGCCCCCAAATCCCAGGGCGACCAGCATGCGAATGAGCGGCACATACAAGGCGCTGATCTTGATGGAATCAAAATTGGCGTTTCGGTAGGCTTCGGAATTTTCTGCCACCCGTTGCAATTCATATTCCTCTGCCGAGAAACTCTTGATCACCGCAATGCCGCCGAGGTTGTTTTCGATTCTGCTCCCCAAGGAACCTGCCGCCTCGCGCATCGCGGAGTACCTGGGACCGACGATTTTTTGGTAACGCAAACTGCCCCACAATATCATCGGGATCGGAATCATCCCGATCAGGGCCAGCTGCCAACTCGTGCTGAACAACACCGCCGAGGAAAACAAAAACAGGACGACCAATTGCAAGATCTCATTGAAGCCCGTGTTGAGAAACCGTTCCAATTGGTTGACGTCGTCGCTGAGAATGGCGAGGGTGTCACCCGTGCGCTGCGACTCAAAATAGGCCATTTCACGGCGTTGCAAATGGTCATAAGCCTGCAAACGCAAGTCGTGCTGCACCCGCTGGGCGAGGCGCTTGAATCCCAAGTCTAGCAGCCACTCAAAGAAGCTCTCGACTGCAAAAATCACCACCGTGAGCACCGAGAGAAAGATGGCGAGCGACCAGGCATCGTCGGTGCGCGCCAGCCACCGCATCCATGCAGGTGCATCGCCCCGCACGGCGTCGATCACCCAGCCGACCAGCAGCGGCGGCATCAGGTCAAACAGTTTGTTGACGACGCTCGCCGACGAAGCCAAGGCAAAAGGCCGACGATAGGGCCGCAAAAAATGAAACAGGCGCCTCATCGGGCTATCTTGGGGCGTGGACATAAGGCGAAGATAGGGAGAAGTTGTAGATTGAAGGACATTCGCCTTTTTGGCAATCTTCGAATGCAGAGTTCAAATCATTTTTTTGCATCTCAAAGGATAGATTTTTCTCAGAAAATCAGTAATTTGATTCGTTCAACTGAGTTGCTATGAAGAATAAAGACAATGCCTTTCGTCCAAATCACTTCTACCACGTGTACAACCGAAGCGTTGGAGGTGAAAAACTGTTTATGAATGATGAAAACCATCGCTATTTTCTCGATCGATACAGGTTTCATTTGGAGCCTGTAGTCCAGACGTATGCTTGGTGCATGATGGGAAACCATTTTCATTTCATGGTTCAAGTTCGCGACGAACAGAACCTGGACGACTTCTTCCGCAAGGAGCGAATTGCAAGTCTTTCTGGTGCGGAATTGCATCAGCCTGAACATATTGTAAGCAAGCAATTGGCTAGTTTTTTCAGCGGATATACGCAAGCTTTCAATAAATTGAGTGGCAGGACCGGCGGATTGTTCCAATCTCCGTTCAAACGCAAATTGGTTGATACCGAAACGTATTGCGCACAATTGTTGGTCTATATTCACCAAAATCCTCAGAAGCACCGGGTTTCGTCCGATTTTCAGCAATACAAACATTCCTCGTATAACCATTATCTCAACGAAAAGCGACGCACACCGGAAATGCATCAAATGATGCAATGGTTTGGAGAAACAGAAGATTTTGTACAAGCGCATGCACATTGTGAATTGCCCTCCCAATATTGGCTAGAAGAATAGAAGATTCGACTTCGGCGAAGTTTCAGACTTCGCCGAAGTTGAATCGTGGGTGCTGCATTCATAGAAGAGCGTCGCCCACCTCAAGATCACGAGATGCATATCTTAACTTCGCCGAAGTCGAGAACTTCGGCGAAGTGGGATTCGACTTCGGCTTCAGACTTCGCGCCTCAATCCAAATCGATCTGCAGTGACTTCCCGGGCTCCTGATGCTCGTCGACCATTGTGCGTTCCTCGTATTCCAAGGTGTGGTTGTCGAGAAATTTGGGAGCCTCCACGACCCAATCGCCGGCGGCCATGTACATGATCGGCACATCAAATCTTTGTTTTTTGACCACGCTGTTGTTGGCGAGGGTGAGGACAAAAATTCGGCTTGCCTTGGGATATTCTTCAAAATTCAAGGTCGTGAAGGCGACCTTGGATTTGTCAGGTGACCAGGCGAGGATAGAAATTGCTGCGGTGTTTTCCAGGAAGGTCACCAAAATTTGCTCCAACTTTTCGACCGGATTGTAGTAGGACAATCCCGTGATATTGCCCACCAACACGCCACTGCGGTCGGGCGTGATTTCCACGACATCAGCTTCACGAATCTTTTTTTCCATTTCAGGAGCTGTACGCATCGGCAAACCATTGAGGTCAAACAGCTCGTCGGTTGTGCCGCCACTGGCATCTAGATATTCCCTCTGGAGATGCAGGAATCCATTGGCTTTATCGAGGGAATAATTGGCATATTCCAGCACACCAGCCTTGTATTCTTTCCATTGCTTGAGCATAAAATTCTTGAAGATGGCGGGATATTGCGCAACTACGGGGTCGATGATTTTCTCCGTTTCCACATGATCCTCTATTGTAAATTTCCCCCTGATCGCCAGCTTCTTACCGTCTTTCAGCAGCATCAATTTTGTCACTTGCGCATCCGGGCCCTCGCAGGCATTCACGTACATGAAGCCAATCTCCATCGTACCGTCAAAATCCAAATCGAGGATCTGAAGGCTATGGTCCACAAAGGTCATCTTGCATTGGGCGGTGCCAAAATCTTGGATGTCCCAGACCAAACTCACCTTGCCACCTACCTTGCGAAATTGATAGACATATATGTCGCGCTTGCCTTGATCGGGAAACACATCGTAGGAAAGCACCACAGTATTGAGCCCCGATTCATCCTTCCATTGCACACCGTCCCGAAACTTTCCCTTGATGGCCATTCCCGGCTCAAGCCCTGATTCGGAAATGCCCTCATATTGGAAATAGCCCGCGCTGATGTCGAAAAAGTCGTCTTGCGAAAAGGCCGATGGTGCCGTCATCATCAGGCATGCAACGGCGAGGCAAAATAAGGATGCCTTAGTGATCCACTCCTTGAAATTAATCATTTTCATTTTTCGACTTTGAAATCAATTTTGCGCTCCTCGTCGCCCATCTTTGCGACGATGGTGTAGGTGCCTACGCCGAGGTAACTTTTCTTTTCCTTTTCGCCACAGAGCAGGTTCCATTCCAAGGTGTTGTAGCCGAGATTGGGCTTGGCGCTGAGTTTGTGGAGCGTCTTTCCCTTGCTGTCTTGCACCTTGAATTCGATGTCGGAACCGCTGCTGGAGACAAAATATTTGAGGGCAAATTTCGGCTCGGGAACCTCTGAAAATGAATTGGATGCCACGCCCCAGCTGGCACTCCAAGCGACCTTGCCGGGGGCAAAGAGCATCATCGCTTGCCCCGATTCACGCTTCTGCCAAGCGCGCAATATGCTCAGATCGGCAACGTAAATGCTCCGCCCGTGGGTTCCCACCACCAACTCGGCTTCGCGTGGGTGTACGAGCATGTCGTAGCAGGCCACGTTGGGGATCTGCGTGAGCGGTTGCCAGAGGCTGCCGCTGTCCAAGGTCACATAGCAGCCCTGATCGGTGCCGATGTACAGGATGCCACGCGCCGCAGGGTCCTCGATCAATACATTCGCCGGCTCCTCGGGCAAATTCCCCTTCATCGAAACCCAACTCTTCCCGAGGTCGGTCGTCTTGAAAGCGTGCAGGGCGATCTCGTCGTTGCGGTAGCCCGTGAGTGTGACGTAGGCGCTGTTTTTGTCATGTGGCGAAGGCGTGATGGCGCTCACCCACAGCCCTTTGGGCAGTCCGGCATTGACATTTGACCAGGTTGTGCCCGCATCGGTGCTCAGTTGCACATTGCCATCGTCGGTGCCTGCCCATAATATCCCAAACTTGAGCGGCGACTCAGCCAATGCGGTGATGGTGGAATAAGGTACATTTCCCTGCGGCTGCTTGTTGGTGGTGAGATCGGGGCTGATGCGTTCCCAGGCACGGCCCATGTCCATGCTCCTGAAGACATATTGCGCCGCCATGTACACGACCTCGTGGTTGTGGGGACTGCATATAAAAGGTGTGCGCCAGTTCCAGCGGTATTTGTCTTGACCGATGTCATGGTTGGGTGTGAGAAAATCGGCTTCCTTGCCTTTTTCCAACCTGAAGTAGTTTCCAAACTGAAAGCCTGTATAGACCGTCGAGGGATTTTTGAGATCTGGCGCGACATACATGCCGTCGCCGCCAAACAGGTATTTCCAATCCTCGTTTTTGTTGGGGACAGATTTGGAACTGCCTTTTTGCACGCCATTGTCTTGCAGGCCGCCATAGACGTTGTAGGGTTTTTCCAGGTCCACATTGACCGTGTAAAATTGCCCTGCGGGAATGTTGGCGAGGTGACGCACGGTTGTGGCCCGGTCATAGGATTCATAGAGCCCGCCATCGTTGCCGAGCACAAAGTGGTCGGCGTCCTTGGGGTCGATCCACAAGACGTGGTGATCGACGTGGATGTCGTCGTCGTCGAAGATTTGCTTCCAAGTATTGCCGCCATCGGTACTGTGCAGGAAGGGAACTCCGGCGATGAAGACCTCGTTTGCATCCTTGGGTGAGACCTTGACCATGCAGAAATAATAGCCGTAGGTATAAAAGACATCGTTGAGGGGCGGCACGTGGCAGCGCTCCCAATTCTTGCCGCCGTCGCTCGACGTGTAGAGTTCGGCACCTTTCACGGCACTGTTAAAGAGTGCGGCATTGGCGTCGCCGAGGTAATCCTGCACGTCCTTGAGCTTGTATTTCCCAGCCTTGAGGTCTTCCCTGACTTGCTTGGCGGTGTATTTGTCGGGGTAGCCACTACCCTTGAGAAACTTATCCAGATTGCTGTCTGCCAATGCATTGAAGGCTTTCTCGTCCATCTTGGCGAGACTGCGGGCGGTGATTCCTCCCAGCGTGTCTTCCTTTTGGAGTTTGGGATCGGTGTCTTGGTTGTCGTGGACGGCATAGACGACATTGGGGGATGATGGGGCGAAACAAAGGCCGAATCGTCCCGTTTTCTCGCCTTGGGCGATGCCCGTCATGCTCAATACCCAGGTCTCGCCGCCGTCGGTGGAGGCATAGATGCCCGAGCCAGGGCCGTCCTCGTCAAATTCCCAAGCCTTGCGGCTGCGCTGCCAAGCCGCTGCCAGCAAGTGGTCGGGGTTGCCGGGATCGACTGCGAGGTCGATCACGCCCGTTTCGGGGTTGATGTAGAGCGTCTTGCGCCAAGTCGCTCCGCCGTCGGTGGTCTTGAA
>JANMIM010000033.1:0-4428 GCA_031375795.1 Bacteroidota bacterium | reverse complement strand
GCCTATTCCCAACCCTGTCCCCGCTGGATCGAGGATACATCCTCAAACCAAATAATATTCTGCCGAATCAACAACACCTAATGACCATGCCAAGATAGCATGACATGCTGTTTTTCCAAGCTACTGGCAAAGTTCCTGATGAGCATATTTTTTTATAGATCGTTTAGTGGGGGCAGAAGCTAGGCTGGAAGGTCGTTTCGATTGACCGCCAGCCATTGCAAGTCAATAATCCTTGTGCGTAAAGAAATCATAAAAATAGTACGGATAGTCCAGCCGTGCCTCGGTCTTGAGTACGCGGCTGTTACAGATTTGCAGGCACCAATCGCGGTCCTCGCCAAAGTTTTTTTCGGGAAACAGGAATTCCTTGGCGATGCTGGACCGTATCGGGTTCAGGTGGTTGGGGGGACGGTAATAGATGCCATCTGATTCATTCCATCCTCGGATTTCGATGGAATGTATGAATCGTTTGGGGGGCCCACCGTCGATCCTGATGACACCATCCAGCCGCAAGGTGTCTGGATTTTCCAATTCCAATTTTTGAACAGCATCCCACAAATAATCGTGATGGATCGCATCGTCGTCGTCGATGGATTGGCTCCATAAGCCCTTGGCAGAGGCGTACAATTCATTTCGTTTTTGGCCGATGCTGCGTTCGCCCTTTTTGTCTTTGAGCACGACGATTTCCACCTTTTGCCGCAACCCCGCATGGGAATCCAATTGTTGATGCAACGTGAACAGCAAATAGTCCAGCATTTTCTCGCGCCCCTCCACGGTAGGTATCAGCAGGGACAAGGTCGGGACAGGAATCATTTTGCGCAATATTGTGGAATCTCGGAACGCTTGGAATTTGCGACCATCACTATGGAAATCCTGCCGACCGCCGTGTGGCATAGGTACTTTCATCTTCCCCCCAAAATGATTCGGTATGCTTCAGGAGGTCGTCGTAGGGCTCGTTGGTGAAGCAAGGGTGATCGTGCACAAACCACTGCTCGTCGAGGTAGGTGATCTTATTCAGGTGGTATGCCAATTCAGTGTATTCATTGTCGCAAAACAGGCTTTTGTAACTGGGATGGTAGATATAATTGAAGCGGCTGAAATACGCGTGGCCAATGATGGACATGGTCGAAATGTTTTGACCTTGGTAGCCGTCGTTGTAATAAATGTTGCCATCAAAATCGGGGTACAATTCTGCAAACCGCCGCATGATCTCTTGGTCCCATCCAGCTTGGATCCAACGCATGTCGTCACTGAAATTCACCAAGACCAGCCAAGGATAACATTGCGACAACTCCGGCATGTCGCGGTTGATGGCGTGAACCTTTGATTCGCTGCGGCCAAACGTAATATGCACATGTCCTGCCGCGATGTAAGGCGCCAATTGATTCCTGAATTCATCGTTGTTCATGCTGTCATCGTCCAGATCGGCGGTGATGGCGATGATGAGCGAATCGGGGGAGGCTGCCGTTTCCAAAATATTGCGCACCCCAGCAAGGCATTTCTCTGGCCTGCTGCGACTCGCAAACTTTACCAATATCTGCTTTTCCATCGTTGGTTTCAAAAACTAAATCGGGGTGGCAAATTCAGCGCAAAGGTCCAAGCTTCGGCCGCATTCCACAGTATTGCCCATAAAAATACCAAAATTCCGCAAAAAACGAGCAGGTGATTGGGGCACAAATTGGGAGGGTTTTGCGGCTCGCCTATTTGTTTCCCCCAAAAAGATGCTGAGGGATGAAAATGGGGGTAGGACAAAATGCATCACATCATCCATTGTGTGTCATGTCGACTGGAGTTTCTGCCTATTTGCAAGGATCCGCCGCGGCGGAGATACGCTGCAAATGGGCAGAAACGGAACGTCCCGATTAAGGATCGGGATAGCTCGTTTAGACACACCTCCTGGTTCAGCGCCATGCTTCAGCTTTGTGCTGAACCTAACCACTGAACCGCAGCGAGCTATCCCGATCAAAAATCGGGACGTTCCGTGGCCTTCGGCGCTGCGCGCCTCGACCACTCCAGTCGACATGACAATGAATTCGCATTTGGGCATTCTGTTCTACACCCTTGACAATCAGCATTGATTGGCAGAATTTGCCAGGGATCAACGGTTGCGAGCCTCGAATGTCAATTCCTCCAAACTCCCCTCCTCAAACACCACGTCGCTCAGGAACAGCCCGTCGGCGAGTTCGCTCATGCCTGCTTTGGTGCGGTCCTTGGCTTCGATGATCTTGCGCAGGCCGTCCTCGTCGAGTTGGCCCTTGCCGACCATGAGCAGGGTGCCCACAATGGCGCGCACCATGCCGCGTAGGAAGCGATTGGCGCGAATGTGGTACACGAGCATGTCGCCCTCCCACTCAAAATAGCTGTGCGTGAGGTTGCAGATATAGGTTTTGTTGTTGCTATTGGTCTTGCAAAAGCTCTCAAAGCTGTCGTATTCCAGCAAGACCTTGGCGGCAGACTGCATCGCCGCCACGTCCACATCCTCCTTGACCCACTTGGTAAACCCAAATTGGATGGGATCCTTGCGAAAGATCAATTGGTAGCGGTAAGCACGCGCGCGCCCGCCAAAGCGCACATGAAAGTCGTCGCGCAAGGCCCGGTAGGTCTTGGTGACGCTGATGTCCTTGGGCAGGAGGGCGTTGATCGCAAACATAAAATGTCTGGGCAGCTCGCCGTCAAAATCAAAGTGGGCGGGCAATTTGAGGGCATGCACCCCAGAGTCTGTGCGGCCCGCGCCATAAGTGGCAATCGGCGTGCGCAAGATGCGGGTCAGGGCTGCATCGACCTCGCCCTGTACCGTATTGCAATTGGGCTGCAGCTGCCAGCCGGCATAGACCGTGCCTTTGTAGCAGACATCGATGACGTAGCGTGGCATATCAGCAGCGCTCGACGATCATGGATGCGCCTTGGCCTACACCGATGCACATGGACGCGAGCCCGTAGCGCACGCCGCGCCTGCGCATCTCGTGCAGGAGCGTGGTCATGATGCGGGCGCCCGAGCAACCGAGCGGATGCCCCAGCGCGATCGCGCCGCCGTTTACGTTCACGATGCTGGGATCGAGCCCCAGGTCGCGGATGCAGGGGATGCTCTGCGCGGCAAATGCCTCGTTGAGCTCCACGAGGCCGATGTCGCTGATCTTCAGGCCCCCGCGTTGCAGGGCCTTCAGGGTCGCAGGCACGGGACCGATGCCCATGATGGCGGGCTCCACGCCAGCGACGGCATTGGAGACGATGCGGGCCATGGGTGTGAGGTTGTATTTTTTCAGGGCATCCTCGTCGCAGAGCAGCAAGGCGGCCGAGCCGTCGTTGATGCCACTGCTGTTGCCTGCCGTCACGGTGCCGCCCTCGCGGAATGCGGGCTTGAGTTTGGCGAGTCCCTCCAGCGTCGTCTCGGCGCGGGGATGCTCGTCGGCCGCAAATGCGATCGGGTCGCCTTTGCGCTGTGGCAGCATCACGGGCACGATTTCGTCCTTGAATAGGCCGGCTTCGTGGGCGGCCTTGTATTTCATCTGTGTGTCAAATGCAAATTGGTCCTGCTCCTCGCGGCTGATCTTGTACTTGTCTGCGAGGTTCTCGGCGGTCTCGCCCATGGTGTAAGGATGGTACAATTTGCTGAGGGCGGGGTTGGTAAATCGCCAGCCAAAGGTGGTGTCGACCATCTCGGGGAGGCGTCCCCAGGCAGAGTCGCTCTTGGCTTGCACGAATGGCGCACGTGTCATGCTTTCCTCGCCGCCGGCGATGTACACGCCGCCCTCGCCGAGGCGGATGCCGCGGCCCGCATCGATGAGCGCCTGCAATCCGCTGGCGCAGAGTCGATTGACAGTGACGCCGGCTACGCTCGTGGGCATGCCCGCGAGCAGGGCTGCCATGCGGGCCACGTTGCGGTTGTCTTCGCCGGCCTGGTTGGCGGCGCCTGCGATCACCTCCTCCACCGCCGCGAGGTCGAGGCTGGGGTTGCGGGCGATCAGGGCCTTGAGCACGATGGCCAGCATGTCATCTGGCCTGATGCTGCTCAAACTGCCGCCGTAGCGGCCGATAGGGGTGCGAACTGCGTCGACGATGTAGGCGGTTTTCATTTTGCAAAGGTAACAATTCGGAAATAGGGGAGTGCAAAAAGGAGGTAGCAGGTAGTAGGTAGCAGGTAGTAGGTCGCAAGCTGTACCTACTACCTGCTCGCTGCTACCTACTACCTATCTGCAATTTTCTCAATCCAAATCCCTACTTTTACCCCAGAATTTTAGGAACAATTATGATCCAGCGTTTACAATCGATTCTTTTCTTTCTGTCGGCAGGGTTCTGCGTGGCGTTTTTGTTTTTCCCGACGTGGATGGTCGTGAACCAAGACATGTCTGATGGCTCCTCCAAGACCATCATTTCTACGCCGATGAGCGTGAGCGTGCAGAGCTCGGAAATGAGTTTGGTGGATACATTCAC
>JANMIM010000032.1:0-3223 GCA_031375795.1 Bacteroidota bacterium | reverse complement strand
TTTGCGTGGCGACCAATTTGCCGCTCAGTTCCATGAGGCGTACGCTGACCTCGGCGTCTTGGGCGATGCCGATTTTCACGTTCATGATGTCACGTGCGGGGTTGGGGTACAGGCTCACGTCGGTCGATTGTTCGCCACGTGGGTCTACTGCCAGTGCATTGTTGGACAAGACATTGATCGAGAAGGGCGAGGAGACCTTGTTCACGACGACGAGCGAGTCACAATAAGTGGAGGTGCAGGCAGGATTGGAGGAGGAGACGGTCACACACACGATGTAGGTGCCAGGGCCGCTGTAGACGTGGCTGGGATTGGGCGATGTGCTCGTGGTGTTGTCGCCAAAGTCCCAAAGGTAGCTCAGGCCGGTGCCGGTGGATTGATCCTGGATGATGATGCTGTATTGCCCAGTGGAGTCGGGATACCAGTAGTACGATGCTTGGCATCCGCCACCGCCGCCGCCTGAGCCGGCAGTGTAGAAGGAATCACAAGCGGTCGCCGTGCACGAATCAGAGAAGATCACCGTCACGCAAGGATAATAAACCCCGGCATTGGTATAGGTGTGTGTGATGGCGCCATTGGCGCTGCCCCCGGCGCTGCCATCGCCAAAGCTGTAGGAATAGTAGACCGGAGTTCCCGTGCCGCTGTTGCCAGAGGCCGTGAAATTGATCACGCCATTGCTGCCCGAGGGGATGGACATCGATGCGGTGCAGAAGCCGCCGCCACCGGAGCCAGCGGTATAAAAGGAGTCGCATGAAGTAGACATGCAGGAGTCGGTGAAGATGACGGTGACACAAGCCAAGTACACGCCAGCCGAGGTATAGGTGTGGCTGATGATCCCCGTGTTGTTGGCGCCGTTGCTGCCGTCGCCGTAGTCAAAGGAGTAGTAATAAGCGTTCCCAGTGCCACTTGATCCCGTGGCTGTGAAATCGACCACACCGTTCGCACCTGGCGTACTGGTGATGGTGGAGGAGCAGAGGAGTTGTGCCTGGATGAATCCAAACGAAAGCGCAAGCAAGAGTGTCAGGAAAATTACTTTTTTCATTACCATAATATTATTGCATTTCTATTGAGACAGATTGAAACAAATTTGGAGCGACATCCGCGACGGACTACGCAAGTACATCATTGCCCGTCGCTGGGGGGCGCACCGTCATCCATCCATCGGCTCCTCGACTTGCATCCACTGGCACGGGCATCGATGCGGTGTCGCATTGGTTCCTGCCGAGCGGGCAGGGGATGCGTTGAGCGGTGAGATGGAGGTCGAATAACTTTTTCATGGTGACGTTGCGCTACCCTTGATCGATGAGCACAGCACAAACATAGGGCACCCATTTGCGGTGGGGAAGTACATTTGCGGTGCTTTTTTAGCGTTGTCGGAGTATTTGATGAATTTTAAACAGTGAATGGATTGTAAAAATGATTCTGTAAATCAATTGATTGAGTATTTTGGTTGCTTGTGAATGATTTATGAAAACAACATTTTTATTGAAAACGGACCCACGAAAACCGGCATCAAAGTGTAGGCTGGACGTCAAAAAGGGGCAAAAAAAACTTTGTCGGCGTGTTTGTTGGCACCCGGCGGCCTTGTTTTTATTCGTAGCAACCACCGAGGCACGACCGAAACCTTCTGCCCTCCCCATTGGTTTCCATTCAAATGCCTTACTTTGCAGCGCGTTTGAAAAAAGATTATGATTTCTCCTGAACAAGTGCTCGCCGCCCTGCGGCATGTCCAAGACCCCGATTTGCACAAGGACCTCGTGACCCTGGGCATGATCAAAGACATCGCAGTCGATGGCCTCAAGATTGGCTTCACGGTCGTGCTCACCACGCCCGCCTGCCCGATGAAGGAAAAAATCAAGGCCGATTGCATTGCCGCCGTGCAGAAACACGTGCATCCCGGCGCCGTCGTGGAGCCCTTCATGAGCTCCAACGTCACCACCGTCGCCCGCCAAGACCGCCTCCCCAACGTGCGCAACATCATCGCGGTCGTTTCCGGCAAGGGCGGCGTGGGCAAGTCCACCGTCGCCGCCAACCTCGCGGTCGCCCTCGCGCAGTCGGGTGCCCGCGTCGCGCTCTGCGACGCCGACATCTACGGCCCGAGCGTGCCGATCATGTTTGGCTTGGAAGGCCAAGTGCCCTACGTGCGCAAGGTCGGCGAGCGCGACCTCATGATCCCGCTCGAAAAGCACGGCGTCAAAGTCAATTCCATCGGCTTTCTCGTCCCGGCCGAACAAGCGATCGTGTGGCGCGGCCCCATGGCGAGCAAGGCGCTGCAACAGCTCATTTTTGATACCGATTGGCTCGAGACCGACTACATGGTCATCGACATGCCGCCGGGCACGGGCGACCTGCACCTCACCTTGGTGCAGCAATTGCCGGTCACGGGCGTGGTGCTCGTCACGACGCCGCAAAAGGTGGCCCTCGCCGACGCCCGCAAGGGGGCCGAGATGTTTCGTGCGCCGCAGGTGAATGTGCCTTTGTTGGGAATTGTGGAGAATATGGCGTTCTTTGTCCCTGAAGACCTTCCAGACAGGAAGTACTTCATTTTTGGGCAGGATGGTGGCGCGCAGCTCGCCGAAACTTTGGGAATTCCGCTCTTGGGCCAAATTCCGTTGGTGGAGGACGTGCGCACACGGGGCGACGAGGGCAATCCCGCGGCGCTCGATCAAGACTCGGCGACGGGCAAGGCATTTGCCGGGCTCGCAGCCGAAGTGGCAAGGCAGGTGGCGATCCGCAATTCGCAGACGCCGCCGACCGCACAAGTAAAGATGCAGCATCAATAAGAATGAGTTTCGACGAAAATAGCAATTTGTGGCAGCGCGTCGAGCAGGCGCTGGAATCCGTGCGGCCTTACCTGCGCAGCGACGGCGGCGACGTGCGCATCCACGCGATCCACTCAGACGGCGCGGTCGAGCTCGAGCTCATGGGCAGCTGCGAGTCCTGCTCGATGAGCCACATGACCATGAAAGCCGGCCTGGAAGAAGCGATCAAGCGGGTTGCGCCGGAGGTGTCGCGGGTGAGTGCGATTTGAGGGGGGATTCACCAAGTCTAATATCTTGGCAATGATTTGAAACTCCAGCCGTTCCGAACCATTCCAAATGAGCTACCACCAAAGACTCGTCTGCAAACAAATCCAAGAAACCGCATCCGAATTTCCGTTGGGGAAGGAGAATGGATTGAAATCGAAATGCGCGACGAGGCTTGGATCGGGCCTGAGGCACTCGTT
>JANMIM010000008.1:0-7627 GCA_031375795.1 Bacteroidota bacterium | reverse complement strand
AAAAGCCTGCAATCCCCCCAACCCCGACACGTTCATCGGCTCAAGGTAAATATCAAAGGGAGCTGTCTGCGCAAGCACAGGTAGATAGAGGCATGCCAACGCAACCAATGTTGCAATCTTCTTTCTCATAGCGACGCAATTTTATGGGAACAAAATTGCTTGTTTATGCCTGAGAATTGCGTAACAACAGTTACAGAAGAAAATGCAATTTATCAAGCCCATGGAAGCAGCGCACACGAGAGGGAATACAATTGCGATGCGATGAAGTGTTTTCGTCAAATATCCTTTTTTTGATTTACCGTCCAGCGGGCTGTTGACAGACCACAAATTACCCGCGTGTACGAAACTCGTGCAAGTGATGGAGACTTGCAAGCCCCTGCAAGGGTCGCTCCAATGCATTGGATTTCAGAAGAGAATGCACACGAGCGCGCGTGACATCTACCGTAAGCGGCACGATTCAATATTCCCGCGAAAAGGAAACAATCTCAATGTTCGGATTTCCATTCGCGTAGCGGGCCAATCCATTTTCCTTGGACATCGTGGCAATGATGTAGTTCTCGGTTTTATTGCGTTTGCCGATGGCGACGATTTCATCATTCAAGATGGCGTCGATTTGCTCCAATGCATCCGCAAGGTTTTCTTCTGCATCATCCCCTGAGTCAAAATGCGAATGCAAAAAATTGATGCCGACGATATAACTCGCCTTGTTCTCCTGCATAAACCACAATTCGTAGCGTGGATTGTGAAAGCTGATCGTCCCGGTCAGCGTCCCGTCCAAATAGGTCATGGTGATTCGCTTCGCCAAATGGGGATGTTTTGCCTTGACAAGATCGATGATATTGCGGTCGCGCATGGCTCAAATATGGTGAAAAATTTGCTTCTGCCCGCCTCAGGCAATAGAATTGGTATACGACAGTCGATTCGCAGTGTGAAGCTGAAACCTGATGGCAGACCAACATGCCACTATTCGTTGTTGGGTGTTTTCTTTTTTGGGAGGGCTTCGCGGATCGCTTCTCCGCGTCGATAATGGACTGTTTTGGTCAAGTTTCCATCCACGTCGTAATACCGCCACTTTCCTACGGCACTTGTGTACGGGCGCGGGTGATCATCATCAACAAATTTTTTGAACCTACCCTGCGCGGAAATATTACCATTGTAGTAATGGTTGGTTACTTTTGCAACCCTGTATCGCATGCTGTTGAAAGCCTCAGATTCTGTGTAGCAAAAGTTTGCCCTTTGGCTTGTTGCAATGGGTTGCAGGCAGGCTCCGTAGGGAAAATCTTGCATGGAAATGAGGTATTTGTGCTGAAATCGGATAATGGGTGAGGCTGACTCCCGCCTTCTATAACTGATCTCGAGCGTGTCGCCTTGGATTTTCCATTTTCCAATCGTCTTGACGGCATTCTCCGAACCCACCATTGTTGCTGCCTTTGCATTCCCATACAAATCCAAATATTCATACCGCGGGATCTCTGGAACGACTTCTATGCCAGGGGAGGGTCGGCTCCAACCCTGTGCTGTATTGCGTGCGTATCGGCCAATCAATTGTTTTTTCCGAAACGAGCCTTGTGCATGCAATGAAGCGTGAATCGAAAAGCAGAATAGGAATCCAAGCATCAAACAGGTGAGATTTTCTTTTGATTTCATCGTTGTCTTGCCATCTATGCTGCGGTATGCGGATACATTTCTGGGTAGCTAAATTAGCCATTATGAGCGAACAAGACAATGTTCGTTTGCTCTTCATTGCAAATAGGCTGACCGATCGCATTCCGCTAAGCAGAAACTCCATGTGGCAGGCGCATCCATTCCTCAACCCAATCGTCCATTCCTGAAATCACCACATCCACATTTGAAGAAAATTCCCGATGTTTCGGACGAAAGGCGCATGCGCCCCATTCTTGAAAAATACCAATGCTAGGACACATTTGAAAAGCGATTCCGCCATGAAATTTTCGTTGAATACTCTGATTTTCACATCCCTGCTTGCTTTGGGATTGACGGCTTGCAAACCTGCGACCACCACGACGACCGATGCTCCCGCCCAAGACTCCACGGCAGCTGCGGCGGCCACTACCGTGGATGTCGGCCACGAAGGCACTTATGTCGATTATTCCGACGATTGGGGCGCCTTCAAATCGGCCATCATCAACAAGAACCTCGACGGCATGAAGATGTACATGCAGGCCGACATCGATGCCCAAAACTTGCTCGACATGATGTCTCCTGAGGCGCTCACAGACATGGAAGATACCAAATACGATCAGCTCAAAAACTCCGATTACAACGGCAAAAAAGTCAAGGAATGGGACTTCCAAGAATCGGGCGTGGACGAGGACGGCAATGAGGTCGGCTCTGGGTTGTTCTACTATTTTGAGGAACAAAAGGAAGGCTTGCGCCTGATCGGGATTTTGGCTGCGGGATAATCGTTGCGGCCTTCAGAAATTGTTGCAGACCACGCATCCGCCCACATGCAGATACACATGGTGCAAGGGGCATTGCGCGTAGGGTGTGTCGAGCGGCAGCAAGGGCAACTGCTCGCCCACAACGATGTGCCGCTCCTCAAATTCGCGGAGCATCCTCCCAAATTCCCTCAGGCTACGGAGCGTCCACTCCTCATGGGGACTGTAGTCGAGCAGCTCCCAATGCGTCTTGGCAAGGGCACGGTCCACCACCTGGAGTAGAAATGCCTTTTGCGCCGCAAACAGCGCCTTGTCCCAGATGATTTCCGAGATGTCAAACCCAATGCAGCCCAATCCGAAGAGCATCCAATCGCGCTGGGCGAGCCAAATCATCAAGTCCTTTTGAAAATACTCCGTGGCAATGTCGGCACCTGCGAGGCAGAGCGTGTCGATGAATACAGCCGTGAGACCATTGCTCATATTGAGCTGGTCGCTGGGGTTTACCTGGGTATTGAATACGGTATTTCCCATCGGAGCATGTCACGGCTTCCCAAAACCCTCGGGTGCCTTGATTTTGAGTTCATCCAAGACCTTTTGCATGGGCGCAATCTCCAAGCCTTTCCCTGAAAAATAGCCAAAATCCTCCAAGATCATGCCTTCCCAAGACATTTGCCCCTGGATATTCTGGCCCATGTATGTTTTGTACAACGCCACGGCATCGTCATGTTTTCCTTGAAAGAGCAGGCTGTGCGCCAGATTGCCTTGCACAAATAGGTTTTTGGGGTGCAGCGTGGCTCCGCGCTGCAAGTAGCGCTCGGCTTGCGCAAACTCGTTGTTGCCCAAGAGGTCCCATCCGATGGAATTGAAAAGATCTGCATCACCGGTCAGCGTGTCGGGATTCTGGACCTTGACCGCCTCGGCCAATAGTCGGCCCTTGGCTTTGCGCGTGAAGCCTGTGACATTGCCCGATGCATCGTGGAGGAGGTGCTTTTCGGTGGGCGATTCGAGGTTGAAGAAATCGTCGGGGCTTGAGAAATGCATTTTGCTCGCGCCGTCTTGCGAGAGGTAGTAGCCGTCTGTTTTCTTGACGATGTTCACAAATTGATCCTCGATCAAATAGACGCCACGGCAGCGTTGCAAATAGGCATCCGAAACCTCGACTTCCGCCTTGACCAAGGGCGTGTAAAACCCCTTCCAATTGTACACACTTGCCACGCTGTTCATCAATTCAACCATAATGTCACCGTTGTCTGAATTCACAAAGACTGCGACACCATTTCCGCCCTCCAAGCTGCCATAATAGAAGCCACGAAAACCCTCATTGCCAGCGCCATGTTGGAAATATTTGACGCCATCGCGGTTCTCAATGAATACTCCCAAGGCCGCATCGTCATTGTGGTAGGGCGTCAAGCGCAGTTGCGTCATTTGTTGGTTCAGGAGCTTCGCCGATTTCCCGTCGTAGGCCAGTTGCGTCTCGATGATGTATTTGCAGATGTCGGTCGGCGTGGTCCACAAGCCGGCCGCGGCTTGCTCGGGATAGACGTGAAACTTGCCGTCGACTTCGCTGCCGTCCTCACGGTAGCCGGTCGCGACCATGGGCATTTGTGCCGCCGATGGCGGCTGCGCATAATGTGAATTTTCCATGCCCAAGGGCAGCAAGATATTTGTGCGCATCCATTCGTCGTAGGGCTGCTTGGTCTTGCTTTGCAGGATTAGTTGCGAGATCGTCGTGCCGCCACCGGAATATTGGTAGCGCAGTCCCGGCGCAAACTCCGATCGCACGGGCGCACTGTTGGTCGGGCCCTTGCCGTCGAGGATCTGGGGCAAGGTCGGAATTTTGCCGAAGCGGTTGTAGCCGCGAAAGCCATGCACCGACAAGCCGGCCGTGTGGCTCAAGAGGTCTGCGAGGGTAATCTTCTTGCCCTGCGCGAGCGAGTCGTAGGGGAATTTCCACGACTTCAGATAGGAATTGATGTCGACGTCGAGTTTCAATTTGTTGTCTTGCACCAATTTGAGGATGCCTAGGGCGTTGAAGGTCTTGCTGATAGAGCCGGGCTCAAACAGGGTTTCGGGCGTCACGGGGCGTTTTTCAGCCTCGTCTGCCCAGCCGTAGCCTTTGGCCCAGACGATTTCGTAATTGTGTACCACCGCCACGCTCAGGCCCTTGACCTTGTAATGGGCCATGCGGTCGGCAAGATTGTAAGGCGGCTGCCCTGCGATTTGGATTTGGCCTGCAAGGCTGTTCTCGACCTTCTTGATTTGCGCGAGGACTTCTGGGGAATATTTGGTCTGGGCCCTGGCTGCAAGGAATTGGAAGGCGACGAGAACGCAGAGGAGTGCTTTTTTCATGGAGCGAAGATATGGAAACGATAGGTCTTGAGGAGACATGGGCTGATGAGGGTTCAGTCCTTGAGCAACTGTTTCAAGCGCCCTTGGTAAGCCTGCCAGTAGCTGCGCTGATGGCGCTCGCTCAGAAAGGATGCGCGCACCATTCTCTCCACGGCAACGGATCGGGTCAGCATGAGGCCCATGATTTCCTGGTGGAGACTTTCGGGGATGCCTGCTTCCCGGGCGAGCGTCTCAAATTGATGACGCATCTTGCCCTGCGCCAATCTGCGTGGCAGCAGGCCATCGTCGAGTGCAAAGTCTGAGTCTGCGACGTGGATGCGGCTGTTCAGGAGATCATAGGCAGGGCTCAGGCGGTAGTCGCCTTGAGGGGTTTCCAGCAAGGAGAAATTCTTGAAGTGCGCATCTCCATTTGAAAAGAGATAGTTGAACAAGAGGACCTTGTAGAGCTTGAGTGCCTCGATTTTGTAGGCGGGTAGGTATTGACGCATCAACTGGAACATTTCCAGGTAGTTGCCTTGGTATTTGTAGTTTTCGCCGTGGGTTTGTGGCGTGCGCCCCGCGAGGGATGCAAAGTCATCCTGCGCCCACTTGCTGCCATCGTCCCTGACGTCAAAGCGTTTGGTAATGTAGGCTGCCGCGCCATTGCGAAAAAATATGAATGCGTTTTCGGCCGTTTCTATGGCATAGAGCTGCCGTGCCATCTGCATGGTGAGGTGCTCGTTTGCCGGCATTTGATCCGGATTCTTGGCCGCGCTAGGGATTGGCTTCAAGATATAGGTGCCACGCTCGCCTTCGCGCACCAAGCGCAATTTGTTTTTGTCCAGGACGACGGAAAATTTTTCTTGGACGCCCGAAATCGACATTTGCTGCCGGTTGTTTTCAAAGAGTGCATCGCTTTCCGAGGTGGACGCCGGCGAATCGTAAGGTAAGACATGGTGCACCAATTTGCCTTGAAAGACGCGGTTCAGGCATGCACGGCTGTAGGTGTCAAAGCCGGGAGCCAAGGTGCCTGGGCAATGTCGGAGCGGTGTTGAACTCATGGGTTTCCTGTTTTGATGACCGTGACGGCCCCGATGCTGTCGGTCTTTGCTGTCACCGTGAGGATGCCAAATGCGTCTTGGGGATCGATGCGATGGTGCTTGCACACGGCCTGTTTGTTGGAGCCCTCGGGAAGCATGTTGTAGAAGAATGGAAACAGGAACGGTGAATGAAACGCTTGCTGCGTTTTTGGGAGGGTGAGGCTAATGGGGGGAAGGCTGGCATTTGCGATCCATGCCTCTGTGTATTGGAAGGCAAATGAGCCGTCGTCATACTGGGTGAGCAAGCCTGCTTCCTCGTCCTTGTAGTATATTTTTGCCTGTCTCATGGGTTGTCGACGACCTTTTTGAGCCGCAGATAGACCTCCATTCCCAGCACGTCCGACAGTTTTTGCAAGGTGAGCAGGGTGGGGTTTCCTTTTCCGCTTTCGAGTTGTTTCAGTGTGCGTAGCCCGACGCCAGACAGGGCGGCCAAGGTCTCTTGCGTGACCTGCATGGCTTCCCGTCGTGCCTTCATCATGTTTCTTATTTCCTCAAAGTGCATCTCATGGCTCTTTTGCCTACAAATATACGCTTTTTTTCTGGAATTGCATCAATAGGTGCGGCATGTTGCACTTATTGATGCAACATGTGTTTTCTCAAGGTTATTTGCATGCAATAGTGCTGTAGAGCGCACTATTGCCTACATTTTTGGGTCCCCTGGGTTGATTTGTAGCAATTAGTGCTGTATACTGCATCTTTTGATGGAAATGGGAGCCATGAAGATGTATTTTGCATCAAAAAGTGCTTGATAGTGCACTGTATGATGCATTTATATGCTGCTTGCCGATCGATCGGCAAGCGGTATGAATGGTTGCAATTCGTTGTATTCCAGGTGCCCTGTTGCCGATCTGCAGCGCGCTGCGCCCCCAAAAAGCTGCGGGTATGTGCAGTTTTCCAAGGGCAAAATAAAATATTTTCACTCATAATCAGTGGGTTGTAAATTTTGAGGCACAAAACGTGAAACCATTCGGTTTCCTGTATAGATGTGTAACCGAATAGTTACGCAATTCAAAAATGCCAGTTCGCAGAGATGTATTTCAGGCAATTGCCGACCCAACACGACGCGAGATCATCCGGCTCGTGGCGAGCGAGTCGCTCAATTTGAATGCTGTCGCCCAGCACTTCAATGTGAGCCGGCCCGCCATTTCCAAGCACATCAAGATCCTCACAGAGTGCGGGCTTGTCACCATCAAAGTCAGGGGGCGAGATCATTTTTGTGAGGCGCAGCTGGCAAAACTCGGCGAGGTCAACGATTGGGTCGCCCAGTACAAACAATTCTGGGATCAAAAAATGGATGCCCTTGAGGCCTATTTGCAAGAAATTCAGCAAAATCAAAAAATAGAAGACAATGGAAAATGAAGCACACAGCGGGGCACCCGCAGGTTCGTTCGTCTACAAACGCGTAGTAAGTGCGCCGCGTCAGTTGGTCTATGAAACCTATACCCAGGCTGCTCATGTCGCCAATTGGTGGGGTCCCAAAAACATGCCGATCACGGTGCACCGATTTGAACCATATCCGGGCGGCACATTCCTGTACAGCATGGCAGTCCCGGGTGGCGGCGATATGTTTGGCAAGGTGGTATACAGGGAGCTCAACCCATATGATCTCCTGTCATTCGTCGTCAGCTTCACCGATCCCGAGGGCAACCCCATCCGTCACCCGATGAGTGCGACATGGCCGCTGGAAGTCCTCTCCACGCTCACCCTCACAGAAGATGGCGGCAAGACAACCATCCACATGGTCAATGTACCGATCAATGCGGAGGAAATCGACCGCGACACCTTCATCGGCGGCATCGG
>JANMIM010001467.1:0-9989 GCA_031375795.1 Bacteroidota bacterium | reverse complement strand
ACCTATTGGTACCATCCCCACCTGCATGGCAAGACGATGGACCAAGTGGTCAAGGGTGCCGCCGGGCTCATCATCGTCAGGGATGCGGTCGAAAGCGCCTTGGTATTGCCGCGCACCTATGGGGTCGATGACATTCCGCTGGTTTGCCAGTTTCAGACGATGGACAACAACACCAAGCAGATCGTGATCGACGATGAGCTCGACAATACCTCGATGGTCAATGGCACGATCGACCCGATGGTCGATGTCCCCGCCCAAGTCGTGCGCCTGCGCCTGCTCAATGCCAGCAGCCACCGCGTCTTGCAATTTGGCTTTGACGACGGCAGGACATTCCATCAGATCACGAGTGACGCAGGCTTGCTCGATGCGCCGGTACCGCTCACGCGCCTGCGCCTGAGCAGTGGCGAGCGTGCCGAGATCTTGGTCGACTTCAGCGGCCAAGCGGGCAACACCTATTTCATCCAACAACGCGGCAATGAACTCCCCGCAGGCTACCCGGGCGGCCCAGCGATGATGGGAAACCCCATCGGTCCGCTCGACAACATCACCTTCAACTTCTTGCAGATCAATGTCGTCGCACCCACCCTCAATCCCGTCACGACGATCCCCACGGCCCTCACCACCAATACTCCATGGCTCAGTGGCGGTGCATCCACGATGAATTTTCTCATCCAAGGCTCGCCCATGATGAGCATGACCAACTTCACGATCAACGGCGCGCAATTCGATGAAAACGTGATCAACTTCACCAAACATCTGGACGACGTCATGATTTGGAACATCACCAACCAAAGCATGATGGCCCATCCATTTCACATCCACGGCAACCATTTTTTCATCCAGTCCATCAACGGTGCCACGCCCGCAGCCAATCTCAGAGGCCGCAAGGATGTGGTCCTGATCGGACCACAAGGCGGCACGGCGCGGCTCATCACCAAGTACGAGGATTTTGCCGACTCCATGATGCCCTACATGTACCATTGCCATATCCTGAGCCATGAGGACAATGGCATGATGGGGCAATTCTTGATCACCGAGAATGCAATGGGCTGTTGCGATGGGAATCAAGCGCTGCATGTCAATGTCTTCCCGAATCCAGCCAAGGATTTTGTGAAAATCACCTTGCAGGCGCCGGGATCCACCATTGGCAAGGTGGAGGTCTCAGACCTGCTGGGACGGATCATCGAGACGTTTGAAGGCGGCAGCCAAACCTTGGTGCTGCCGACGGCAGGGTTGCGGAGCGGCATGTACCTGCTCAAGGTGTATGCCGGCGAGCATTGCATCGTGCGGAAGGTTGAAATTCACACTGGAAGTTGATCGACCGGGCGGAGGAATTTCCCGTGCATCGGCGGAATTCCGGCTCATCCACCGATAAGATTCTGATAGCACGCAAAACATCGTTGAAAAAACCTTATTTTTACGCTCAAATCAAGAAAAGGAAAATGAAAAATCGCATGAAATCCCTGTTTCTCGGGTTATGTTTCGGTTTGTTGTCGGTAGCTGCATTCTCTCAGACGACAGCGATGGACTTCAACCGCATGGATTGCAACGGCAACATGCAGCATTTGTTTGCGGATCTGGATGCCGGGAACGCCGTCATCTTGGAGTTTTTCATGCAGAACTGCACACCCTGCATCACCGCCGGAAACAAACTAGAGCCCATGAAGGCCGATCTGTTGGCGGAGTTTCCTGGCAAGATCAAGAGCTACGCAATCGGTTTCAACAATTCCTACACCTGCCAGAGCAATGCAAATTGGGTTGCCAACAATGGCTTCACGTCGATCCCGATGGACAGCGGCGCTGCACAAGTCGCCTACTACGGCGGCATGGGCATGCCTACGATCGTGATCTTGGGCGGCGGTACCAACCATTCTGTTTTGGGCGTTCCCTACATTGGTTTTACCACGAGCGACACGACGACGATGGCGATGGACATCCGCAACTTCTTGAGCACGACGACCAGTGTGGCCGACCTCAAGGACGCAGCAAATGGCATCTCGATCTACCCCAATCCGTCCAATGGCTTGGTCACCTTCAAGTATGCCGTCAAGGACGCAGGAGATCTGTCCCTGCAAGTACTGGACCTCAGTGGCAGAGTCGTAAGGCAAATCTCGGATGAGCATGTGGGTGCAGGTGAATTCGTCAAGACTTGGAGCAGCGCAGACATCGCTGCCGGCAGCTACTTGATCAAAATGAACCTCGAGGGTGTGGTCAGCACGCAGCGCTTCACGGTCACACACTAAAAATGATTTCCAATCGGCGACTTGTGATTGCTGCGGCTGCATTTTTGCGGATAGCCGTGGGATTGCTCCATGGGCAAAATCCGCTGTTCATTCCCGATACCCTCGCCGGGCCCAACATTCAGCTGACCGTCGCGGCTGGCACTCGCAACTACTTCCCGGGCTTTACGACGCCCACCTACGGTTACAACGGCAATATCCTGGGGCCGACCCTGTTGTTGCAGACGGGCGACAGCGTCACCCTCCATGTCACCAACAACCTCAACACCGGCACGACCGTGCATTGGCATGGTTTTCATGTCGCACCCGAGCATGATGGCGGCCCCCATCAGGTGATCGCGGCCGGTGCCACATGGAGTCCATCGTTTCGCATGCGCAATCGTGCCTCGACGCTCTGGTATCACCCCCATGGCGAGGGCAAGACCGAGTTGCAGGTGACCAGGGGGCTCGCCGGTCTGGTGATCGTGCGCGATGCCCAGGAAGCTACCTATGATCTGCCGAGGCGGTATGGTGTCGATGATTTTCCGGTGATCTTGCAAACCAAGGCGATCGATGTCTTGGGTCAATTTGCCATTGCGACACATGAGGACTCGATCCTCTTGGTGAATGGCACGCTCGACCCTGTGCTGGATGTACCGCAGCAAGTCGCACGGTTCAGGGTATTGAATGGTAGCACCGACCGCACGTATTTGCTGGGCCTGAGCGACAACGCCACTTTCCACCTGATCGCCTCCGACGGCGGCTTGTTGGCTGCCCCGATTGCCACCAACCGTGTGCGCATTTCGCCGGGCGAACGTGCCGAGATCCTGGTCAGTTTCCAAGGCTACACGCTGGGGCAACAACTGGATTTGTTGAGCTACTCCTCCGAGTTGCCCAGCGGCATCATCGGGGCCGACAGCGTCGGCACCGCCACCAACCCCATCGGCGAGGGCTACTACAGCAATCCGCTCAACGGATTGGACTTTCGAATCCTACACTTGACAGTCGTCGCACCGACCACCCAACCGATCACCTCGATTCCCACTGCCTTTGCCCCCCTCCTGCCCATCGATACGATCGGCATCGATGCCCATCGCCTTTTTCACATGGGGGCAGACACCGCAGGATTTGGCGAAGTGGCCTTGGTCGACGGCCCCTTCAGGATCAACGATGTGGCCTTTGACATGGACACCATCAACCACACGACACAGCTCGGCAACAAGGAAATCTGGACGCTCACCAACACGACGATGGTGGCGCACCCCTTTCATATCCACGACATCCAGTTTTTTGTGCTGGACATCAACGGCATGCCGCCACCACCGCAATATGCCGGTTGGAAGGATGTGATCCTGGTGATGCCCCACGATACCGTGCGCTTTGTGGGGGTGTTTGACGACTTCGCCGATCCGACCACGCCTTACATGTACCATTGCCACCTCCTGCACCATGAAGATGACGGCATGATGGGGCAGTTTCTCGTGCTGAATCCGGGGACGGCAGCTCAGCCAAGTACCCTCCACGAATCTGCCATGACGCTTTTTCCAAACCCTGCATCAGACCATATTTCCATCGATTTCCAAGGCCAAGTAACCTCGCCGAGCAGGATCGAAATTTTGGATGCCTACGGCCGCGTCCTTACTGCAAAAGTACTGGGGCCCGATGACAGATTGGATTTGAATGGCCTTGCCGCTGGCTTCTATTTCGTGCGGGTCCATGCGCGAGAAGGGAACAGGACGATGAAGTTTTTGAAACAATGATTGTATTCGTTGCCGCAGCGGCAACTGATCGCAAGGGATGATTTTCCAATCATTCCTGATGATGGGCGAGCTAGCAGGGCAATGATTTGCTTGCGGCGCATAGATTCCCACATTGCAGAATTTAGACGCGCAGCACACGTTTGTCCTATGCTCAGGACCAGCAATTATTCCGCTGGGAAACGGAATCCATTCAAAAACATCTCTTGGGCGGTGAGGTAGGGATACTCCTCCGAACCGTAAAGCACGAGCACGGCTAGAAAGTTGCCATCACACCAGGATTTGACGGCATATTGCAGGCCGTCGCTGTCCTCCCAATAGTCGATCACGCCTACTGCATCGGGCGCGCTCTCCAAGGTGTGGCCGAGCCCATAACCGGCGGCGTCGGTGACGGCAAATTGTTTTTGCAGAAAATCGAGGTAGCTGGTCATCATGTCGTTCTTGTCGTCGGTCGCGTCGCCGATCGGCTCGCTGAACTTGACGACGATCACCGCAAAATTGTAGTCTTCGTGCGTGACCTCCGCGGTGTACACCTCCGACTTGTCCTCGCTCAATGTCAGCTCAAACTCCCCGGGATCGCCCGGCAAATAGACCTTGCAACCCGTCTCGGCGACGTCATACTTGGCAAATCGAGGTACGGCCACCTGCGCGGAAAGCAATGTGACACAGGCAAGTAAGAACAACAAGGAAGAAATGCGTTTCATAGATTCTCGAGATCGTTTTCGAAATAACGTACAAAAACCGT
This sequence comes from Bacteroidota bacterium, assembly GCA_031375795.1. GTDB lineage: Bacteria > Bacteroidota > Bacteroidia > J057 > JADKCL01 > JADKCL01. The sequence continues at coordinate 5,268 of JANMIM010001467.1, read as the reverse complement.
GCAAGATACAGCTGTCACCGATATTTTTCAGAAACTCCATCTCGGAAGCGGAGCCCTTCGAGGTGCGACTGCATCACCCGGCTGGCCATGTATCTCCAAAATCCTGCATTGGATCCAGGCGCAGACCCCTTTTTTATTTGGCGTTTTACTGAATGAAGATCGTGAACCGATGCGGTCATGATGCAACCTGCTCACCGCGTCAAAAAGCACAATTCTATTGATCTTATTGCATATCAGGTGCAGGTTGCAGATGGCAAAATGTCATTGCAACCGTGGAAATACCCCTACCATAAAAACCCGCACGCGACGGTCAATTGTTTGCATAAATTACCATGGGCAGATGATCGACACCCTTTCTCCACAAAATGGTGACGTGTTGAACCCACAATTTGCTTAGCTTGCTGATCCCAACGCCTTGTTGAAGTAAATTGGAAGCCCAGCCACATTGTCGTCGATTGCCTTCTGTCCATGAGATCCAAATTCTGATCCAAGGGCTCATTGCGCTCCTACTCCCCCTGCATCTTGCCACGTATGTCTCCGCGCAGCCCGTGTTCCAGCAACCTGACGCGGGGCAGATGGCCCGGCCCAGCGCTGGGCAGACGTGGGTCGATTCGCTCGACGACTATGCCCGCAACAAATTCCTTCCCGCCAAAAAGTACAATTGGACCTGGCAACAGGCGGCCTTGCTGCGCGCGATGACCGCCCAATACGATCACCAAGTCGGACCCGACCCTGCGGCGTACCTCGCCTACGTGCGCACGGCCATCGACCGGTCGATGGATGCGGTCTGGGTCGGTCACAACCCCAATGGCGTGGCCTCGGGAGCCGGGATAGCCTGGCTCGCGCGCGTGACGGGCGAGGCGAAATACCGCACAGCAGCCGAGCAGCTGTATGAAAAATACCTCCAAATTCCCCGCATGCCCAATGGCGCCATCTGGCATCTGCGGCGCTTCGGCGAGCTGTGGGACGATACCATTTTTATGGTCGGCACCTATCTGCTGGAAATGTACCTGCTCACCGACGATGAAAAGTACCTCGATGAATTGTTCCTACAGGTCCAAACGCACCGCGAAAAGCTGCAAGTCACTGACCCCAATGCGGCCGGCGCTGGCCTCTGGGTCCACGGCTGGGACGATGACGACAAGGACCATTGCCGCCTCTGCAGTCAGCAACACTGGGACGAAAACGCAGCCCACCGCAGCACCGAAATCTGGGGCCGCGGCAATGGTTGGGTCATCGTGACCCTCACGCAAGTCGTCGAATCGCTCCCCAAAACGCATCCGAAGTGGCCGACTTTCGCGGGCTATCTGCGGGAAATGCTCGTTCATTTGCCTGAATTGCAGGACACTGAGACCGGGCATTGGTTTCAGCTGCCCGCTTATCCGCACGTAGAGGGCAATTTCATCGAGAGTAGCTGCACGGCGATGTTTGGCTACGGCATCTCGGGGGCTTTGCGGCTGCGGATTGTGGAGGGGGATGCGTATCGGCTGTGTGTCGAGCGAGCTTATGGCGGCTTGCGGAGGTATAGCATGGAGCCACGCGGCGGGGCTTGGCTGGGGACTTTGAATGTGTGTCAGGGGACTTGCATCGGGGATCAGGGGTATTATTTCAAGCGGAAGGCGAAGGCCGGGACGGCATTTGGGGTGGGGATGTTTTTGTTGTTTGGGCGGGGAAATGGAAACCCATGATGGCGATTGATGGATCATCAGACTGCGGCCGATTGCCTTGATAATTCTGCTGCCCGCTGACTTCCAACAAATGCCATCACGAGATGCTCCACCGCGTGTTACCGAAATGGATTGATTCCTCAAAATCTGGAAATCGCCTCTTGCGAATCCTGCGCTAGCATTCGCCTATCGGTTGTGGGCGATTTTTGGCATTTTGGAGCAATGCGATGCCGCAGACGTGGTCGAATCAACTTCGTACCTACTACGACAATGAAGAAACAACTACTGGGTTTATTTTTCTTTGCATCCACCCTTGCAGGATTCTCCCAAACACTCCATTGGGCCTACAGCTTTCAAAACCAAACGGTACAGGAAACGGTCACAGATGTCGCCTCCAATGGTACCGAACGTTTTGCGATCATCGGCAGTGGCAACGCGGGCATCAGCATGGATGCCATCGGCTTGAGTCCCCTGTACAATTCCAGCGGATATTTCGTCGCAAGCTACAACGCGGGCGCGGCGATCCAATGGATCAATCCCACCGTGCCCAATGCCTATGCTGTGAAAGTGGCCGCCAATGGCGATGTGTATGTCTGCGGCGGATTTTTTGGCAATTATGACTTTGATCCTGGGGCGGGCACGTTCATGCTACAGTCCACGGGGTTGGATGCCTATCTCCAAAAATTCAACGCCGATGGCACATTTGCGTGGGCGGCGGATGCCTCGGTCGAGGGCGCGCCGGTCGAAATCGAGATTTTGGCAGATGGGCGCATCATCGTCGCCGGCCGATCGGATGTGGATGCGACCGTCACGTTGAGCAATCTCAGCACGGTAGCGCTCCAAAAGGGTGTGTTTCTACTGGAATTCAGCGCAGCAGGGAGTCTCAGCAATGCCTACAGCATCTCGGTCCCTGGGCCTACCGGCTACGGGTATGTCTATGATCTTACCTCGGATGCCGACAACAACATTTACCTTGGGGGTAGCCTGGATGGCATTGCCGATTTCGACTTGGGATCCGGTACCGCCAGCAATACCGCCACGAATGCATACGACGCCTATGTGGTGAAATACAATGCGAGCCTACAATTGCAATGGTTTCGACAATTTGGGGACGATAACACACCCACCGGCTGGGACAAGCTGCGCGGATTGGCGGTCGATGCCGCAGGCAATGTTTTTGCAGGCGGTGAGTTTACATGGACCACGGACTTCGACCCTTCAAATCCAGGGACGCATGTCTTGGTTTCTGACTTGGCGTCGCAAGTTCCCAGCGGCTTCTTGCTGCAATGGAACGCCAGTGGCGCACTCAATTGGGTGAAAAAGATCGGGAACAACAACGGTGGCATTGCCATCGAATCGGCCGACGTAGCTGTGACCAAAATTGCCCTTCAAAACAACACAATTTACGCGGCCCTGGAAGGCTGGGGCTATTGGGATGTGGATCCCTCGGCCAACAATACCATCCTCGAGGTGGGCGCGGTGGGAAGTCTTGGCATCGGCTTTGGCAAGTATTCCGACGCTGGCAACTACTTGGCTGCATTCTCGATCGACACCAATGCCGCAACCACGAGCCTCAGGAGCGTGGGCATGGGCATGCTGGGCACCGACCAATTTGTGACCGCAGGAATTTTCAACAAGCAGATTGACTTTGATCCCACCGGGGCCTCTACATTGCTACAGACGAATGTGAACGGCGCCTTTTACGAGTTTGACAATGACCTCTTCATCGCCAAGTATGGATTCGGGGGGAGCACTGATCTTGCCGATGTCAGGGGCACTAAGACCATGCGGCCCTATCCCAACCCCTTTCAATCGCGGGTAAATGTGCGGATTGCAGCGGGAGCCTCCCCATTGTGGATCAAGCTTTACGACGCCCAGGGCAGCCTGGTGACCTCTGGCCAACCAGATGACGACGGCAGCATCGACACCGCTCGGCTCCCAGATGGATTTTACACCCTCGAGGTGACCTCGGCCCAGCACAAACGCGATTACTTCAAAATGGTAAAGGCTTCCAGCGCACGTTGATGTCCTAGCTGCTACCGAGCCCTGTTCAAATCATCTGCTGCCCTGCTACCGATGGCCTTCCCCTTGGCAGGGATGTCATTTGGTGCAGCTTTTCTACATATTTGGGGTGGTCGCCGGATTCAGTGGGAATTTCAAGGAAATCTGCACGGCTTCAAATTGGTTGCACCATCGAGGTATTTTCAATCAAACCTGACTCACAGACAAAATTGCCGGGACGATTTCAGGACGAAACCTAGTGTATTGCTGGCCTCCAGCCCCCTGTTTCCTCCAGGCCCATTGGCTTTTTGCTGAAAGGCGACCGCTCATGCGGTGATCGCCAGCAAAAGCCCCCCTGCAAGCGAATCACCATGATGCTAGAATAGGAACATTCTCCATTGATCGAAAAATCAAGGACTACTTATTCCTTTTTGCATAAATTTGCAAAATTTTATGAAACATTGACTATTAGATGAGAAATAGCAATAGTACGCTTCTCAAAACCTGGCTTGCCCTTGCTATCGCAATGAGTTTCATCGTTTTGGGGTTTGCCCAGCAACCCCAAAAGGACTGGCTTGAAAGGATGCAGAATCCCGACGAGAACTTCAAGTCACTTCAGGAGGACTTTGACCGCTACTGGGAAGGCCGCACCGACACAAAAGGCAACGGCTACAAGGTGTTCAAGCGCTGGGAGTACATCCACCAAACACTCGTACAACCCGACGGGAAGTTGCAGCGGCCAGAGCATGTATGGCAGGAATACCGCCGCTATATGCGTGCCTGGGAGGCTCAATCTGCCACGATGCGCTCCGCGGGCGGCGATTGGACCTCTGTAGGGGCCAATACCTACCCTGCCAACAACACGGGGCAACCCACGGGCATGGGCCGCGTGAATTCATTGGCCTTTCACCCGACAGACGCGTCTACGCTTTTTGCAGGTGCCTCCAACGGCGGATTTTGGAAAAGCACCAACGACGGCACCACTTGGTCCAACCTGAGCAATAACCTGCCATGGTTGGGGGTTTCGTCGATCTTGATCCATCCCAGCGATCCCAATACCATTTACCTCGGTACGGGCGACCGCGATGCCGGTGATGCCCCTGGTCTCGGCGTATTCAAGTCAGTGAATGGCGGAGGCCGCTGGGAGCAGCTGAATTTTGGCATGGGCAATGTGAAAGTGGGCGCGATGCAGATGCATCCCAGCGATCCCAATACCATCATCGCCGCGACAAGTGGCGGCATCTACAAGACCACCAATGCCGGCACCTCGTGGGCGCTGCGCAGCACCGTGGGCGACTTTCGCGACATTCGCTTCAAGCCCGGCGATCCCACCGTGGCCTACGCCACACGCATGACCACCCCTTCAGAATTTTACCGCTCGAGCGATGCGGGAAATACTTGGTTTCAAATAGCTACCCCCACGGCAGGCATTGGCTCACGCATGGTGGTAGGTGTGACCGCCGGCAACCCAAACGTGGTCTATCTCGTGCAAATCCTTGCCAGCAACGGCAATTTTGCCGGGCTGCTCAAGTCCACAGATGCGGGCCTTACCTTCACTACTCAATCTACGTCTCCCAATATCTTTGACTACGCCTGCGAC